>JBOIFB010000078.1:0-11257 GCA_050741415.1 Burkholderiales bacterium
GCGCTGTAGGGCTCGTCGCGCGCCGCCGCGACCGCCATCGCCGCGGCCTGCTCGAGCGTCGCCGCAGCGCGCACGCCGCCGCGCTCGACGTCCGCCGCGGCCGCGCCGAGAAAGCACGCGATCACCGGTTTGCCGCTGGCGCTCGCGCGCGCCAGCACCTCTTCGGCGACTGCACGCGCAGGCGGCTTGGAGACCAGCACGATGACGCGCGTGCCCGCATCCGCGGCCAGCTCGTCGATCGCGCGCAGCATCGTAGCGCCGCCGACGTCGGCTTTCAGGTCGCGCCCACCGGTGCCAAGCGCATGCGACACCCCGAGGCCCGACTGATCGATGAGCGAGGTGATCTGCTGCAGCCCGGTGCCCGAGGCGCCGACCACGCCGATCGGGCCCCGGCGCACCGCGTTGGCGAAGCCAAGCGGCACCCCGGCGACAATCGAGGTTCCGCAGTCCGGACCCATCACCAGCAGCCCGCGCGCCTCGGCCTCGCGCTTGAGCATCACCTCGTCCGCGAGGCTCACGTTGTCGCTGAACAGCATGACGTTCAGGCCCAGCCGAAGCGCCTTGAGCGCCTCCGCAGCCGCGTATTCGCCTGGCGTTGAAATGAACGCAAGGTTTGCGTCAGGTTTCACCTCGAGCGCCATGCGGATGCTGCGCGGCGCGCTCTCCGGCTGCGCGCGCCGGGCTCCGCCGGCTGTGCCGCCAGCGAGGCCGCGTTCGGCTTCGTCGAGCGCTGCCCGCACCGCCTCTTCGCTGTCGCCCTGCGCCACGGCCAGCAGATCGCTGGGCGAAGCCTCGACCGCACCCTCGAGCAGCCCGGCTTCGCGCAGCAGGCCCAGGTTGCCCTCGGTCGCCATCACGACCGAGGCCTGGCGCACCCCCGGAAGGCCCGCGATGCGCGCCGAGAGCTGCATCAGAGACACCGAGTCGCGGTAGGTGTTGTGGACGATCCTGAGCGACGCGGGCATGGTGGTAGTAGCGGCCGACCGAGTTTATTCTTGTCGGAGGTCAACAACCACTATACAGGCGCGCCGCTCTTGCGGCAGCATTAGCCGCCCCGACCATGTCCACCTGCACCGAAAGTCTGGATATCGCGCGCCTGCGTACCGGCTATCTCTCCGGGGCGCTCGATCCGCAGCGGGTGGTGGCGCTGGTGCTTGAGCGCATCGAGCGCCGGGGCGACGACAAGGTGTGGATCGACCGCGTGCCGCGCGCGGCGCTCGAGGCGCGCGCCGCCGGGCTCGGCCGGCGCCTCCCCAGCGAACTGCCGCTCTACGGAATTCCCTTTGCGATCAAGGACAATATCGATCTCGCGGGACGCCCGACGACTGCGGCCTGTCCGGAGTTCGCCTACACGCCGGCGGCGAGCGCGCACGTAGTGCAGCGGCTGCTCGATGCCGGGGCGATCGCGATCGGCAAGACCAATCTCGATCAGTTCGCCACCGGCCTGGTCGGCACGCGCTCGCCGTACGGCGCCTGCGCCAACACTTTCGACCCACGCTATATCTCCGGCGGCTCGAGTTCGGGATCGGCGGTGGCGGTCGCGGCCGGGCTGGTGAGCTTTTCGCTCGGCACCGACACTGCCGGCTCGGGGCGCGTGCCGGCCGCCTTCAACAATCTGGTCGGGCTGAAACCCACGCTCGGCCTGCTCTCGACGCGCGGCGTGGTGCCGGCTTGCCGCTCGCTCGATTGCGTTTCGATCTTGGGTCTCACCGTCGGCGACGCGCAGTCGGTGCTCGAGGTCGCGCAGGGCTTCGACCGCGCC
The DNA here is from genome assembly GCA_050741415.1 of Burkholderiales bacterium. Classification (GTDB taxonomy): domain Bacteria; phylum Pseudomonadota; class Gammaproteobacteria; order Burkholderiales; family SG8-39; genus DAHVFK01. Next base: position 1,763 of record JBOIFB010000078.1, read on the forward strand.
GACCCGTTTTCCCGTGCCCGGCCCGCCGATGCCGATGCCGGCTTCGGCGAGCGCTTCCGCTTTGGGGTGCCAAGCGCGGCAGACCTCGAATTCTGCGGCGATACCGCGTCCGAAGATCTCTACCGCAAGGCGCTCACGCGCCTCGAGGCGCTCGGCGGCGAGCGCGTCGAGCTCGACTTCGGCCCCTTCTTCGAGACCGCGCGCCTGCTGTACGAAGGCCCGTGGGTCGCCGAGCGCTGGCTCGCGGTGCGCGAGCTGCTCGCGCGCAAGCCCGAGGCGCTGCATCCCGTGACGCGCCGCGTGATCGAGAAGGCGAGCGCGTTCTCCGCCGCCGACGCCTTTGCCGCGCTGTACCGCCTGCAGGAGCTGCGCCGCCGCACCGCGGAGGCCTGGCAGCGGGTCGCGCTGATTGTCACGCCGAGCGCGCCGACGATCTACACGCTGGCCCAGATCGAGGCCGATCCGGTCGCGCTCAACAGCCGCCTCGGCACCTATACCAACTTCGTCAACCTGCTCGACCTCGCGGGGCTCGCGCTGCCGGCAGGCTTTCGCCCCGACGGTCTGCCCTTCGGCGTCACGCTGCTCGCGCCGGCGTTCCGCGACGGCGCGCTCGCCGCGCTGGGCGAGCGCCTGCAGCGCGCGCAAGGTTTGCCGCTTGGCGCGACCGGCGTCGCGCTGCCGCCGGCTCAGGACGCGCCGCCGACGACTGCGCGCCTCGGAATGGTGCAGCTCGCCGTGTGCGGCGCACACATGTCGGGCCTGCCGCTCAATCGCGAGCTGACCGAGCGCGGCGCGCGTCTCGTGCGTCGCGCACGCACTGCGCCGCGCTACCGCTTCTATGCGCTTGAGGCTTTCTCGCCGCCCCGTCCCGGCCTGGTGCGCGGCGAGCCCGGTGCCGCGATCGAAGTCGAGGTCTGGGAGCTGCCGAAGGCGGCCTTCGGCGGCTTCGTCGACGGAATCCCCGCGCCGCTCGGCATCGGCACCGTCGAGCTCGACGACGGCACGCAGCTGCGCGGCTTCGTGTGCGAGCACTACGCAACGCCTCAGGCGCGCGAGATCACCCGTCTGGGCGGCTGGCGCGCCTACCTGGCTCGGCGTGCCGAGCTGGCAAAGGCCGATTGACCGGGGAGGCAGAGGAAATGGCAAAGGTCGAGGCGCAACCCTACGAGTTCGAGTTCGAGCCGCGCGGATGCGCGCTGATGATCATCGACATGCAGCGCGATTTCGTCGATCCGGGCGGCTTCGGCGAGGCGCTCGGCAACGACGTGTCGCTGCTGCGCAAGGCGATCGGGCCGACGCAGAAGGTGCTGCAGGCCGCGCGCAAAAAGAAGATGCTCGTCATCCACACGCGCGAGGGCCATCGCCCCGATCTGAGCGACCTGCCGCAGAGCAAGAAGCTGCGCGGGCGTCTCAAGGCCGGCATCGGCGACAAGGGGCCGATGGGCCGCATCCTGGTGCGCGGCGAGTACGGCCACGACATCGTCGACGAGCTCAAGCCCGCGCCGGGCGAACCGGTGGTCGACAAGCCCGGCAAGGGCGCGTTCTACGCCACCGATCTCGATTCGATGCTGCACAACCGCGGCATCCGCAGTCTGGTGGTGTGCGGGGTGACGACCGAGGTTTGCGTCAACACGACCGTGCGCGAGGCCAACGACCGCGGCTATGACTGCCTGGTGCTCGAGGACTGCGTCGGCTCGTACTTTCCGGCGTTCCAGAAGGCGGCGCTGGAGATGATCAAGGCGCAGGGCGGCATATTCGGCTGGGTGAGCGACTCGAAACGGTTTCTGGCGGGACTAACGAAGGCCTAACGGCGGACAAAGGGGAGACCATGACAAACCAGGCTGCAACGACGCAGGTACGGTGGTGGGTGCCAGGGGACTGGAACGGCTTTTTCGGGCTGTTCACCAACGTGGTGCTGAACGTGATCGTGCTGACGGGCCTGTGCCTGGGGGTGGTCCACCTGCCCGCGGACACGGTGTTCGGACGCATCCTGCCGGCGCTCGGCATCGCGCTGCCGATCGGCAACCTGTTCTACGCCTACCTGGCCTGGAAGCTGGCGAAGAAGGAAGGCCGCAACGACGTCACGGCGATGCCCTACGGCCCGAGCGTGCCGCACATGTTCATCGTCGTGTTCGTGATCATGCTGCCGGTGTACCTGAAGACCAAGGATCCGATGCTCGCCTGGGAGGCAGGGCTCGCCTGGGCCTTCATCATCGGCATCATCATCCTTTCCGGCATGTTCTTCGGCCCCTGGATCCGGGCCCACACGCCGCGCGCGGCGATGCTCGGCACGCTCGCCGGCATCTCGATCGCCTTCATCTCGCTGCGGCCGGCGTTCCAGATGTGGGAAGTGCCCTGGATCGCCTTCATCTCGCTCGCAATTGTGCTGATCAGCTGGACCGCCAACGTGCGCCTGCCCTGGGGCCTGCCCGGCGGCCTGGTCGCGGTAATCGTCGGCGTCATCGTGGGCTGGATCGCGTACTTCTTCGGCTGGAGCGACGTGGTGAAAGCCCAAGACGTGACCGCCTCGTTCGCCCAGTTCGGCCTGCATCTGCCGATCCCGGGCCGCGAGGTCTGGCGCGGGCTGATCGACGTCGCGCCGCTGCTGGTCACCGCGATTCCGCTCGGGATCTACAACTTCACCGAGGCGATGAACAACGTCGAGAGCGCCGCCGCCGCGGGCGACTCCTACGATCTGCGCAAGATCCTCGCCGCCGACGGCATCGGCGCCATCGTCGGCTCGATCCTCGGCAGCCCGTTTCCGCCCGCGGTCTACATCGGCCATCCCGGCTGGAAGGCGGTCGGCGGGCGCATCGGCTACTCGCTCGCGACGGGGGTCGTGATCGCGCTGGTGTGCTTCCTCGGCCTGACCGCGCTGCTGCTCGCGGTGGTGCCGCTGGTGGCGATCCTGCCGATCCTGCTCTACATCGGCCTGGTAATCGGGGCGCAGGCGTTCCAGGCTTCGCCCGCCAAGCACGCGCCGGCCGTCGTGCTGGCGATCATCCCCAACGTCGCCGCCTGGGGCCAGCTCCAGGTCGACAGCGCGCTCAACGCCGCCGGCACCTCGGCCGCGACGCTCGGGATGGGCAAGCTCGCCGCCTCGGGGCTCGTGTACCACGGCATGGCGCTGCTCGGCGGCGGCGCGGTACTCGCGGGCCTGGTGCTGGGCGCGCTCGCCGCGTTCATCATCGACCACAAGCTCAAGGAAGCGGGGTTCTGGGCCCTCGCCGGCGCAGTGCTCGCCTTCTTCGGCTTCATCCACGGCGGCCAGCTCGGATGGGCCGTGTCGCCGCAGGTGGCGCTCGGATACCTGCTCTTCGCCGCGGTCTGCTTTGCCGCCGGGATGTCCGAGAAGAAGGCGACAAGCTAATCACCGTGCAGGTGGTGCACATCGGCGAGCGGGCGCGCGCCGCGCTCGCGCGCAGCGGCGGCGTCGCCGCGCCGCTCGCGGCATTCGCCGGCTCGCCCTATCTCGCGGCCGATGGCGAACTGGTCTGGGTCGGCGCCCGGCTGCCGGCGCTGCACCCGCGCGCGGTGATCGTCCGCGACGCTCCGCCGCGCGGCGTGAGCCTGCGCTTCGATTCGCTGCCGGCGCACGGCTGGTCGCCGCAGCTGCCAACCCTCGAGCGCGACGCCCGTGCGCGCGTGGCCGACGCCGCGCTCGCCCTGCGCGGCGCGCTGCCGGACGGCCGCAAGCCGGGGTTTCCGTTCGACTTGGCGCGAGCGCGGATCGAAGCGCTCGTGGCGGCGTACCGGCGCGACGATCCCGATGCCGTTCTTGCCGCTTCCATTCCCCTGCTCGGAACCGGCGCCGGGCTCACTCCCTCGGGCGACGATCTGGTCGGCGCCGCGCTGTTCGGCCGGCGCTTCCTCGGCCCTCACAACCCCGCCTGGGAGAGCATCGCCGCGCGACTGTCGCGCGAGGTCGCAGTCCGCAGCCACGCCGTCAGCGCCGCGCTGTTCGCCGACCTGGCGCGGGGAGAAAGCTTTGCGCCGCTGCACGCGCTGACCGAAGCACTTGCGCGCGGCGATCACGCCGCCGCGCTTGCAGCGGCGCGTACTTTGTCCGATATCGGACACTCATCGGGCTGGGACATGCTGGCCGGATTATTCACGGGGATGTCGAGGAATAGTTGTCTGGCAATCCCGCGGGCGATCGATCTCGGCTATGATCGGCGTCCATACGACGATCGCAACGCCACCTTACTTTGACGGAGTGTCCGGATGGCCAAGAGTCAGCTGCGAAGCAACCGCGAGAAGAAGAAACCCAAGCAACCGAAAAAGCCGGATGTGCCGCCGGTTTCGTCTACCCGGCTGCCGCCGCCCCCGAAGCCGCGCTAGCCGGGCTGTGGTCGACCTGATCGCCCTTCGTACGGCGATCGCGTTAGTGTGCTTTGGTTGAAGGCCAGGTAGTCGCTGACTTCGCCGGCGGGCATCGGGCGGCTGAACAGGTAGCCCTGCATCACGTCGCAGCCCAAACCTTGAAGTGCCTCGAGATGTTCGGCCCGCTCGACGCCTTCCGCCACGAGGTCGAGCTGCAACCCTCGCGCAATGCCGATCATGGCGGCCACGATCGAGCGGCTGGTATTGCGCAGTCCCAGGTCCCGCACGAAAGACTGATCGATCTTGATCGCACTGATCGGCAGGGTCTGCAGGTATCCGAGCGACGAATAGCGGGTGCCGAAGTCGTCGATCGCGATACGCACCCCTTCGGCCCGCAAGCGCGATGCGCGCTTGGAAACCTCGTCCATGTCCTCGATCAGCAGGCTCTCCGTGATTTCCAGCTCCAGCGCGCTCGCAGGCAAGCCATGTCGCCGCGTTGCGCCCAGAACGCGCTCGACGAGATCATCATGATCGAAGTCCCGTGCGGACAAATTTACGGATACCCCGAGATTGCTTGCGCCGTTTGAGCGCCACTTCGCCAGACAAGCGCACGCGGCGTCGAGAACGATCTCCCCGAGATCCCGGATCTGGCCCGAGTCTTCCGCGATGCCGATGAACCTTCCGGGCAGCAACAACCCATGGGTGGGATGGCGCCACCGTATGAGCGCCTCCAGCCGTTCCACGTCCCCGGTCTTCACGTTGTGGATCGGCTGGAAGTAGGTCTCGAATTCGCTGCGCTTCACGGCACCCCGCAAATCGTGCTCGAACTGCAACCGGTCGGCATGGTGTGTGCTCAGATCAGGCGAGAAGAAGACGATTCCGTTCCTGCCCTTTCTCTTTGCCTGATACATGGCGAGGTCCGCGTTGCGGATCAGCTCCTCCTCGTTCGGCCCGTCCCCCGGATAAACCGCAACGCCGATGCTGACGCTGGTTCGGAACGGCTCGGAACCGAGCGAAAACGGCTCGGCCAGCTCGGACAGTATCTTTCGGGCGATTGCTTCGGCGTCCCCGCGCCCCTCCAGGTCCTCAATGAGCGCAACGAACTCGTCTCCGCCGATACGCGAAAGCGTGTCGGTATCGCGCAAGCACTTGCGCAGCCGGGAAGCGGTCTGCTGCAGGAGGAGATCGCCTTTGAGGTGTCCATAGGTATCGTTCACGATCTTGAAGCGATCCAGATCGACGAACAGCACGGCGAGCGTTTTACTGCGCCGGCGCATCTCGGCGACCGCGTGGCTCAGCCGATCGCGGAACAGAGTCCTGTTGGGCAGTCCGGTCAACGCGTCGTGAAAGGCGTGAAACGCGACGATCTGCTCGGCTCGAAGGCGTGCCGAGATGTCGCGCGCAACTCCGTAGGTTCCCAGGAATCGCCTGCCGGATCCGCCGTCGTCGGCGGCGGCGTCCTCGTAGATCCCCACCGTGCTGAGCGACACCGTCATCGACGTCTCATCCTGGCGCGATCCCGCGTTCTCGCCTTTCGGGTTCAATCTGACCACGATGTCGCGCGACGCACGCTCTCCGGCGCGGCGCTCGCCAATCGCCCATTTCACGTGCAGCAGGTGTTCGTCGTCGATGACGGCAGAATAATGCATCCCGCACAGTTCTTCCCCGGAGTACCCGAGCATCGTCACCACGCGGTCATTCACGAACCGGAAGCAGCCCTGCGGATCGAGCGCAAAAATAAAATCCGGCGAATTGTCGACAAAATAGCGGTGCAAGCGCTCGGAATGCTCGAGGCGCATGCGCATGGCGGCGTTTTCCCAGGCCAGCCTGCGCGTCTCAATCGCGTTGTCCACGCAGCGTACAAGCGCCACCGGTTCGAAGGGCTTGCGCACGTACTCGTGCGCTCCGGACTTGAGCGTCGCGATCGCGGAATCGATACGGTCGTCTCCGCTGACCACGATGACCGTCGGCTCCGGCCGCGAGTCGCGCATCCGCCGCATGATCTCCAGGCCCGTCATGTCCGGCAAATTGAGATCGAGCAACACGATATCGACCGGCTCCTTGCCCATGACCTCAATCGCCTGCGCACCCGAAGCGCACTGCGTGACGCGGCGGCCGCTGCTGCTCACCAGGTCGGCAAGCGCGCGACGAACCATGGCATCGTCATCGACGACCAGAACGTGAACTCGGTCCGCGTACGCAGGCAGCTTTTGATTTGCCTGCAGCAGGCTTTCGGAGATCTGCATCGCTTGCAGCCCCGCCTTACGCGGTCGCGCTGGCGGACGTCTGCGGCTCCGGCCCGAGGTCGCGCGGAAGGAGAATCGCGAATGTCGTACCCTCGCCCAGGCGGCTGCGGCAGAGAAGGTGCCCGCCCGCCGCCTTGACGACTGCGAGGGAAGTCGGAAGGCCGATGCCGCGCGCCGCGTCCGGCGGCGCCGTCTCGGACGATGCAAAGAGTCCTGCGATTTTTTCGGGCGACATGCCGGGCCCATTGTCGGCGACCGAGATTTCGACCATCACCTGGCCTTCGTAATTGACGTGGTCCGAGGTGCACACCATGATCTGGCCGCCGCTCGAGAGGGCCTCCGATGCATTGATCAGCAGATTCAGCAGCACTTGCTTGAGTCCTTCCGCATCGCAGAAGATGGGCAGTATGCTTGCATCCAACATGGGGGACAAGGCGATCTTCTTCTCGGCAAAGAGCGCGTCGCCGTAGAGCAGCAAGAGATCCTCGATCATGCGATTGATCTCGACCGGCTGCGCGCGAAGCGCCGGCTTATGCGCGGGATTGCCGATTTCGTCGAGCAGCCTGGCCACGCGTTCGACTTCCTGATTCGCGATCTCGAGCTCCTTGTCCAGTTTGGCGCCGCCGTCGGACCTGGACCTCGCGATCTGAAGGTAGGTCTTCAGTACCGACAGCGGATTTCTGGCCTCATGCACCAGGCGCCTGGTAGCGGCTCGCATCTGTTCCACGGGCTGGCCGTCCCCAACCGCAGGCGGGATTGCGCGGCGCTGCGCGAGGGAAAGGGAAACGAGTTCCACGAGCTCGCTCAGAAAAGGCAAGATCTGGACGAAGCGCGACGCCTTCATAGCGCTGCTGCCGAACACCACCACGCCCGCGTTAGGTGCTTGCGCCGTCTTCAACGGAATCGCGGCGATTTGGTCCGCCTCCAGCATGCGTGCGATCTGGAGATCCAGTCCGGTCAAATGGGTCGCTTTTCCTTCCTCGCAGGAAACCATCGCGTCCGTTGCGCACGCGGCGCGCGCGACGAGCGACCGCCCCGATGTCGAAAGCGAGAGATCAATGCGAGCCGCGTTCTCGCCGTCGATCAGCCAGCCGGGCCAATTGCCCGCTTCATCGCCCTGCACGAACACCAGGACGCGCTTCACTCCCGCGACGAGCCGCGCCAGGGGCAGCACCTCGGCAAGCGCCAGGGGGGCGTCGGCCGCGTTGCGCAACAGAGTCCTCGCCTCCAGCTGCAGCGCTTCTGCGACGATCTGGTCCAGAATAGAGCCTGCGGTCGCGTTCGTGCCCTGCAGCGCCAACGCCTCCGACCACCGGTCCTCCTCGGCGGCGGCGTCCGTGAGTTCAGCGCTTTCCTTCGGCTGCGGGTCGAACTCCTGACCAAGCGTCGCGCCGCCAGTGGCGGGTTGCTCGGCCTCTTTGACGAATCGCATCACCAGCGTTTCGGTCAGGCGCTGCTGCGCGCCAGATTTCGTGGTGGTGGCGTCGATCAGCTCCGCGCGGCCGCTCTGCGACGTCGCCAGTCCGAGTCGCCCGAGACCGCGCAAGACTGCACTGACTTTCTCCGCGGCGCTCCTTTCCGCGTCCGCAACAGCAGAAGCCGAGGTCTGCAGCAGATCCGCCATTGCACCGTGCGGGACGGCGGGACTGTGCGAGTGCGCCAGCGCTTCGGCGCCGCACAGGATACGCACCAGCGGGTGCGCGCCCTCGAGATCCGCGGCCGACGCATGGTGAAGCAGCACGGCATCCGAAACGTAGAACGGCAACTGGAGCTTCTCCAGCAGCGCGGCGCCGATCTGAGTATGAATCGTTCCCAGCCTTCCAGCATGCTCCGGAACGGCGCCCCAAGGCGCATTCGCCTGTGTGGCCACGAGCGATCGAAGCGTGTTCGGCACAGTGGCGAGCAGCGCGAAAGAACCAAAGTCGTGCAGCAGCCCGGCAAAGTAGGCCTCGTCGGGATCACGGTAGCAACAGGCCTCCGCCAGCGCCCGACCGAGAAACGCGACGCGTAGAGCGTGGATCCAGAACTCTCCCAGTTCACGCGCCGACAGCGGCGCCGGATCCGGTCCCAACGAGCAGCGCGCGGCGCTGAGCAGCAGCGTACGCACCAGCTCGGGTTTGATGGCAGCAACTCGTTGCGCCAACGACAGCGCGGCGCTTTCGACGCGGCCATTCGCCGGTGCCGCCGTCGCCTCGAACACCCGAAAGGTCAGACTGGGATCCAGCGCGAGCCATTCGCACAGCTGTACCGCATCGCCCGGGCGTCGGCTCGCCCTGAGTGCCCGGTCGATGATGATCGGCATGCCGGGCAGCCGCGCGACCTCAAGCTTGGCGACCACGGACTCGATAAGCTTGCGCTCCAACTCCCTGGGAGGATTGGAGGCAGGCCCGCCCCTGGCGTTTTCCCCCGAGACCGGCGCGGACGGCGATAAAGGAGAAACGCTCACCGGGCTGCCGCGGCAGCACAACGGCGGGACTCGACCCCGTGCGGGAATTCCGATTTCAGGCCGCCACGACGCACTCTCAGCGCCCCCACCGAAAGCCACAAGCGTCGTCCATTTGCATCAGCCGATCAAGCGCGATCCACTACTAAGCTGTTAATTTTTGTGATTTTAGTGAAGTTCGCCCGGCGGCCGCTTCGGCTCCGGGGCAATCCAAAGCCCGCGTCTGACCGCTTGATGCCAGCGTTCGAGATCTCTTGCCGCAGCCGCGGCCGGCGGGCTGTCGGAAAGGCCTTCCGGTTCGCGCGCCGCGACCTGTTCGGCGCCAGTCCCGTTGCCGAGTCCCGCCGCGAGCACGCGCTTGGCGTGCGGCTTGTCGGTGGTTTCGATGTGGTGCAGGAGCCAGAAGTTGAGGTAGCGCATGGTGAGGGACATGCTGCGGCCCTCGAGCGCCTCGGCCTGGGTCTCGAGCTCCTCGATGAGGCG
>JBOIFB010000079.1:0-11248 GCA_050741415.1 Burkholderiales bacterium
GGCGCGAGGCCATGGGCATCGGCGCCGTGCGCGCCGTGCGGGAGGACTGGTGAGGCGCAGGGAATTCATCGCCGGCCTGGGGTTGGGCTTCTTCATCAAGAATTGTCTTTCTTCAGAGATAGATTTTCCACAAGCCCTTCCCAATCATCCCCTGCAATTTCCCCGCGACCACGGCGCGCATCCGGACTTCCGCACCGAGTGGTGGTACGCCACCGGCTGGCTCGCGACCGGATCGAACCAGCCGCTCGGATTCCAGGTGACGTTCTTTCGCAGCCGCCTGCCGTTCGCGACCGGCAACCCGAGCGCCTTTACCCCGCGCCAGATCGTGTTCGCCCACGCTGCCCTAAGCGACCCGTCCTTCGGCCGCCTGCGCCACGACCAACGCGCCGCGCGCGAAGCGCTGGGCCTCGCCGGCGCGGCCGAAAATACCACCGACGCCTGGATCGACGACTGGCGCCTCAAGCTCGACGGCGACACCTACCGCGCCGCCATCCCCGCGCACGAGTTCGCCCTCGATCTGGATCTCACCGCCCACGCCCCGCCGCTCCTGGAAGGCGAGGGCGGTTACAGCCGCAAAGGCCCGCGCCCCGGCGAGGCGAGCTACTACTACAGCCGCCCGCACCTGGAGGTGCGCGGCAGCATCGAGCGCGGCAAAGGCAAGGAGCAAGTTAACGGCAGCGCCTGGCTCGATCACGAATGGTCGAGCGACTACCTCGCCCCCGAAGCCGCCGGCTGGGACTGGTGCGGCATCAACCTGGAAGACGGCAGCGCGTTGATGGCTTTCCGCATCCGAAGGAAAGGCGGCGGCGTGTACTGGGCCGGCGGCACCCTCAAAACCGAGCGCGACCAAACCACCTTCACCCCCGCCCAGATCACCTTCACCCCGCTGCGCACCTGGCGCTCGCCGCGCACCAGCGTCGAATACCCCGTCGCGATGCGCGTCACTGCCGGCGCCGAGTCCTGGGACCTCGAGCCCCTGATGGACGACCAGGAGCTCGACTCGCGCGCGAGCACCGGCGCGATCTACTGGGAAGGCGCGGTGCGTGCGATGCAGGGCGGCAAGCAAGCCGGCCGCGGCTACCTCGAGCTCACCGGGTACTGGAAGCCGTTGCAGATGTAGCGCGCCGCCTCCGCCCGAGCTCTAGCCTTGTCCCGCCGTCCCGTACACCGCATGTTTATGCCGGCAGATGGCTCTATGCCGATCCATATAGTTGCCTCTATAAATGGATGCTTCTAGCATCCTGCGCATGCAGGCTGATCACTAGTTGCCCCGCCAGGCGCCGAAGGGGCGCGGCGTTGACAGAAAGAATAGGACCGTCCACTCAATGTTTGAACAAGCCTTCCGCAACGTCGACGACATCCTCTGGAAAGAGGCCGGCTGCACCACGGAGCTCGACTACACCGAGCAGACCTCGTGGCTGCTGTTCCTGAAATACCTCGACGGCCTCGAGCAGGACCGCGCCACCGAAGCCAAGCTCGAAGGCCGGAAATACAGCTATATCCTCGACAAATCCTATCGCTGGGAAAGCTGGGCCGCACCGAAAGACAAGGCCGGCAAGCTCGACCATAACACCGTCCTCTCGGGCGATGACCTGCGCGATTTCGTCAACGTGAAGCTCTTTCCCTACCTGCACGGCTTCAAGCAGAAGGCGAGCGGTCCGAACACCATCGAATACAAGGTCGGCGAGATCTTCGGGGAGATCAAGAACAAGATCACCAGCGGCTACAACCTGCGCGAGATCATCGACCACATCGACGAGCTGCGCTTCCGCTCTCAGGCCGAGAAGCACGAGCTCTCGCATCTCTACGAAGCCAAGATCAGGAACATGGGCAACGCCGGGCGCAACGGCGGCGAGTACTACACTCCACGTCCGCTGATCCGCGCCATCGTGCGCGTCACTGCCCCGCGCCTCGGCGAGCGCATCTACGACGGTGCAGTCGGCTCGGCGGGCTTCCTCTGCGAGGCCTTCGACTACCTGCGCACCGAGAACCCGAAACGGACCACCGCGCAGGACAAAGCGCTGCAGGAGCGTAGCTTCTACGGCAAGGAAAAGAAATCCCTCGCTTACGTCATCGGCATCATGAACATGATCCTGCACGGGATCGAAGCGCCGAACATCATCCACACCAACACCCTCACCGAAAACCTCGCCGACATCCAGGACAAGGACCGCTACGACGTCGTGCTGGCCAACCCGCCCTTCGGCGGCAAGGAACGCCCCGAGGTGCAGCAGAACTTCCCCATCCGCACCGGCGAGACGGCGTTCCTCTTCCTCCAGCACTTCATCAAGATCCTCAAGGCCGGCGGACGCGGCGGTGTGGTCATCAAGAACACCTTCCTCTCAAACACCGACAACGCCTCCGTCGCGCTGCGAAAGCTGCTGCTGGAAAGCTGCAACCTGCACACCGTGCTCGACTGCCCCGGCGGCACCTTCCAGGGCGCGGGCGTGAAGACCGTGGTGCTGTTCTTCGAGAAAGGCACGCCCACCCGCAAGGTCTGGTTCTACCAGCTAGATCCCGGCCGCAACATGGGCAAGACCAACCCGCTCAACGACGCCGACCTCGCCGAGTTCGTCGAGCTGCAAAAGACCTTCACCGACTCGCCCAAGAGCTGGAGCGTGGACGCCAAGACGATCGACCCCGCGACCTTCGATCTCTCCGTGAAGAACCCCAACGGCGGCGAGGAGGTCACGTATCGCAGCCCGCAGGCCATCATGGAAGAAATCGCCGCGCTCGACGTCGAGAGTGCGGGAGTGCTGGAAACCATTCGGGACTTGTTGGCGACAGGAACCGCCCATGAGTAGGAAGATCAAAGTCCTTTCACGTGAAGTCCGACTTTCGGGTAGCGACGATCAGGACTACATCTGCCTGACCGATATCGCGCGATTCAAGAACGAAAGCGCCAGCGACGACCTCATCCGCAATTGGCTGCGAAACCGCAACACGCTTGAGTTCCTCGGCATTTGGGAGCAGATCAACAACTCCGGTTTTAACCCCGTCGAATTCGACGGGATTAAAAAGCAGGCGGGGCTCAACAGCTTTACGTTGACTCCAAAGCAATGGATCGAGCTGACATCTGCCATTGGCATCCAATCCAAAGCGGGGCGCTACGGCGGCACCTACGCCCATGCCGATATCGCTTTCGAGTTTGCCTCGTGGATATCGGTCGAGTTCAAGCTCTACCTCATCAAGGAATTCCAGCGGCTCAAGGAGACCGAGCGTCAGACCCTCGGCTGGGACATCCGCCGCAACCTCGCCCGCATCAACTACCGCATCCACACGGACGCCATCCAGACTCACCTCATCCCGCCAGAACTGAACAAGGCGCAAACCAACCTGGTCTATGCCAGCGAGGCGGATGTGCTGAACATGGCGCTGTTTGGCCAGACCGCCGCCCAGTGGCGCAGCCAGAATCCGACCGGAAAGGGCAACATCCGCGACCAGGCCAACGGCGCTCAGCTCGTCTGCCTCTCCAACCTCGAAAACCTCAACGCGCTTTTTATCGGACAAGGCCTGCCGCAATCCGAACGCCTCTTTCGCCTCAACCAGATCGCCATCCGGCAAATGCAGATCCTTGCCACCGAGCAACGCCTGCCGAGACTGCCGGACGGAAACAAGCGGAAGTGAAGACAATGTTTCTGTTGCCGGTGGAAATCGCCGCACTCGACGCCGAGAGCGCGGAAGTGTTGGAGAACATCAAGGCGCTGCTCGTATGAAGGATCGGCGGAAAACAAGACCCCTCGGCGACCTGTGCGACATTCTGGACGGCCAGAGAAAGCCGATTACAAAGCGCGATCGCACGAGCGGAGACTATCCCTACTACGGCGCAACCGGCATCGTGGATTACGTCGGTGACTTCATCTTCGATGAACCGCTCGTCCTTGTCGGCGAAGATGGCGCGAAATGGGCGTCAGGGGAAAACACTGCCTTCCACGTTGAAGGAAAGTGCTGGGTCAACAATCACGCCCATGTGATCCGTCCGCACCGGACAACTATTCTCGACAACTGGCTCGTCTATTTTCTCAATCATTCGGACCTGACCGAATTTGTTTCCGGCCTGACTGTTCCAAAGCTCAATCAAGGAAACCTTCGCGAGATTCCGATTCCCGTCCCCCCGCTTGTCGACCAACAGCGGATCGTCGGCGTGCTGGACGAAGCGTTTGCCGGCCTCGCCACCGCCGAAGCCCACGCCGAAAGGAATCTCCAAAACGCCCGTGCGCTCTTTGAAAGCCACCTCCAATCCGTCTTCACCCAGCGCGGAACAGCGTGGGTGGAGAACAACATGCAATCGTTGACCACGAAGATTGGCAGCGGCGCGACGCCAAGAGGCGGAGAAGCTCGCTACAAGAGCGAAGGCGTTGCGTTGATACGAAGTTTGAATGTTCACGACATGGGCTTTCGCTACGAGAAACTAGCGTTCCTTGACGATGCACAAGCGAATGGTCTATCTAATGTCGTCGTGCAAAAGGGAGACGTGTTACTAAACATCACAGGCGCATCCGTGGCGCGTTGCTGCGTCGTGCCAGCGGATGTTTTGCCGGCCCGCGTCAATCAGCACGTTTCGATCATCCGCCCGATTGCGGGTAAGTTGAGTCCCGAGTTCCTGCATTACCTTCTTATTTCTCGACCGTATAAGCACGTTCTGCTTCAGAGAGGCGAAGAGGGCGGTTCAACCCGCCAAGCAATAACCAAGGCGCAGATCCAAAAGTTCAAAGTCGCGCACCCCAAGACCCTGGCGGAGCAACAAGAATTCGTCGCTAGGCTCAACGTCCTCTCCACCGAAACCCAACGCCTCGAAAGCCTGTACCAGCAAAAGCAGGCGGCGTTTGCGGCGTTGAAGAAGTCGCTGCTGCACCAGGCCTTCAGCGGCGGGCTGTGATTTTCAGGCGGCATTTGCGCGCAGACGGGAATCCAGTCGCCGTCCGCGCAGTCCGGAAACCGGATATCGGCCGGCGCCGGTGTGGCGGCCATTGGCTGTATTGACTTTGTACATACGACGGAACACACTTCGTTCGTGGACGAACAGCACCACATCGGCGCTAGCGACTTTGTCTGGGATGCGGCGAAGGCGGCGAGCAATCTCCGCAAGCACGGCATTCGCTTCGAGGACGCGGCGACGGTGTTTCTGGACCCCTTGTTCGTGCTCACCAATGCGTCCCGCAATGACGAAGCGCGGGATGCGGTCATCGGATTCGATGCTCAGGGACGGCTGCTGTTTGTCGTCCACATCGAATTCGAGGGTGAATTTATACGTATTGTTTCTGCAAGACCTGCTGATCCTGCCGAAGAGGCCTTATATGCTCAATGAAACTGTCAAGAAGCGCCTGACCAAAGACCGGGCACAGACCAGCATCACGCTGCGCATCCCGGTGGACGTGGTGGAAAGCCTGAAGGCGATTGCGCCTCACAAGGGCTACACCGGCTATCAAACCCTGCTCAAGGCCTACATCAGTGACGGCCTGCGCCGTGACGAAGCGGCGAATCCAGCCGCGCTGATCGAGCGTCTGGCACGTGCGCTGAAAAAGCGCGGCGTGTCGGACAAGGTGCTCGATGCCGCCATGCGTGATGCGGCGGCTTGATTGATCCAGAAGCGGCAGCGCTGAAGAAGTGAACGAAGCGGAGACCCGCGCCGAACATATCGACCCCGCACTGGCCGCGGCGGGGTGGGGCGTGGTCGAGGGCAGCCGCGTCCGGCGCGAGTTTCCGATCACGCCGGGACGCATCGAGGGGCTGGGGCGGCGCGGCAAGGGGCTGACGGCGGACTACGTACTGGAGTATCGCAACACCAAGCTTGCCGTGGTCGAGGCCAAGGCATGGAGCGCTTCGCTCACCGAAGGGGTGGGGCAAGCTAAGAACTACGCGAGCAAGCTGGAGGTGCGCTTCGCCTATGCGACCAACGGCCAGGGCATCTACGCCATCGACATGCGGACCGGCGTCGAGGCCGAGATTGCGAGTTACCCGTCGCCGGAAGAGCTCTGGGCGCGGACCTTCGCGCAGCAGGACGCGTGGCGCGATCGCTTTGCCGCAGTGCCTTACGAGGACAAGGGCGGCTCGCATCCCGGCCGCTATTACCAGGACATCGCGATCGAGCGCGTGCTGCAGGCGATCGCCGCGAAGCGGGACCGCATTCTGCTGACGCTGGCGACGGGCACCGGCAAGACCTTCATCGCGTTTCAGATTGCGTGGAAGCTGTTCTACGCCCGCTGGAACCTGAGCCACGAGGCCACGCGCCGCCCGCGCGTCCTGTTCCTGGCCGACCGCAACATTCTGGCGAATCAGGCCTACAACGCATTCTCCGCGTTCCCCGAAGACGCGATGGTGCGGATCAAGCCCGAAGACATCCGGAAGAAGGGCAAGGTGCCGAAGAACGGGAGCGTGTTCTTCACCATCTTCCAGACCTTCATGAGCGGTCCGGTGGTGGATGGCAAACCCTCGCCTTATTTCGGCGAGTATCCGCCGGATTTCTTCGATCTGATCATCATCGACGAGTGCCATCGCGGCGGCGCGAACGACGAGAGCAACTGGCGCGCCATCATGGAGTACTTCGCGCCCGCGGTGCAGCTCGGTCTGACGGCGACGCCCAAGCGCAAGGACAACGCCGACACCTACGCCTACTTCGGCGAGCCGGTGTTCATCTATTCGCTCAAGGACGGCATCAACGACGGCTTCCTGACGCCGTTCAAGGTGAAGCAGATCCAGACCACGCTCGACGACTACGTCTACACCGCCGACGACACCGTGGTCGAGGGCGAAGTGGAAGCGGGCAAGCGGTACGAGGAAAAGGACTTCAACAAGGTCATCGAAATCAAGGCCCGCGAGAAGAAGCGGGTGGAGATCTTCATGTCGCAGATCAACCAGCAGGAAAAGACGCTGGTCTTTTGCGCGACGCAGGCCCACGCGCTGGCGGTGCGCGACCTCATCAATCAAATGAAGACCGGTACCGACCCGAACTACTGTCAGCGGGTCACGGCCGACGACGGTGAACTGGGCGAGCAGCACCTGCGCGACTTCCAGGACAACGAGAAGACGATCCCGACGATCCTGACGACTTCGCAGAAACTCTCCACCGGCGTGGATGCACGCAACATCCGCAACATCGTGCTGATGCGGCCAATCAACTCGATGATCGAGTTCAAGCAGATCATCGGGCGCGGCACGCGGCTCTACGACGGCAAGGACTACTTTACGATCTACGACTTCGTGAAAGCGCACCACCACTTCAGCGACCCCGAGTGGGACGGGGAGCCGCTCGAACCGGAGCCGAAGGAGCACAAATACCCGAAGCCCGACCCCAGGGAACCGGGTGGAATCAAGGCACCCCCAGAGGAATACAGGAAAAGGGCGAAGATCAGGCTTGCCGACGGCAAGGAGCGGACCATCCAGCACATGATGATGACGACTTTCTGGCATCCGGATGGCACGCCGATGTCGGCACGAAAGTTCATGGAGATGCTGTTCGGCAAGCTGCCGGAGTTCTTCAAGGACGAGGCGCAGCTCAGAGCGCTCTGGAGCGCGCCCGACACGCGCAAGAAGCTGCTGCAGGGACTCGCCGAAAACGGCTTCGGCCACGAGCAATTGGCCGAGATGCAGAAGATCATCGAGGCCGAGAAGAGCGACCTCTTCGACGTGTTAGCGCACGTGGCCTATGCCATGCCTCCCGTCACGCGAGAGGTACGGGCCGCAGGCGCGAAAGCTCATATCAATGCGTCGTTCAACGTCAGGCAGCAGGTGTTCCTCGACTTCGTCCTGCAGCATTACGTGAGCGTGGGCGTGGAGGAACTGGACCAGGACAAACTCACCCCGCTGCTGCGGCTCCGGTACCATAATTCCATTGCCGACGCCGTCGCGGACCTGGGCGCGCCGGAGAGGATTGGCGAGGTATTCGCCGGGTTCCAGAAGTTTCTTTATGAACCACGCGTTGCTGCATGAGGCGGGTGCCCATCATGCGGGCTGACGACAGTATGCAGCGGACGGCGCTGCACGCCGCCGCTGATACGGAGCAGTAGACCGCCTGTATGCATGCCGCGCCGGTAATCCGTGACGCCGTGACCGAAGCGGATATCGAGGCGGTGCGCGAGCTCTTTCTCGAATACCAGGCTGCGATCGGCGTCGATCTCTGTTTCCAGGGCTTTCGCGAAGAACTCGAGACGCTCCCGGGTGCCTATTCCCGTCCGTCCGGCCGACTGCTGGTCGCCGCGGCGGGTCGGAGCTTGCTCGGTTGCGCGGGTCTTCGTCCGCTGGGCGGTGACGACTGCGAAATGAAGCGGCTCTACGTGCGCCCGCAAGGAAGAGGTGCGCGCCTCGGTCGCCGGCTCGTCGGCGCCGTTCTCGGCGAGGCCCGTGCGGTCGGCTACCGGCGCATTCTGCTCGATACGCTTCCCTCCATGAGCGAGGCGATCGCGCTGTATCGCTCCTTCGGATTTTCCGATACGGCTCGCTATTGCCACAATCCGATCGCCGGGGCTTTGTATCTTGCCCTGGAGTTGCAGCCTGCCTGATCTGATGCCGTCCGCGTCGGGCGGCGATGAATCGGTTAAGCTCGGGTACAAAACGATTTTTCCGGCGAGGTCACCAAAGATGAAGGGGAACGCCTGTCACCGAGGCAATTGCACCATCGTGGCGCTGTGCGCGCTCCTGCTGAGCGCGTGGATCACGCCGGGACACGCGCAGGGCCAGATTCCGCAGGTGCCGGCGTTCCTGCCGAACATGGCCGACGTGCCGATGGGGCAGAAGCTGCCGATCGATGGCGACTGGATCATCAACACGATCCAGAAGCGCATCCGCATCGAAGGCGGGCGCGCCTATGCGCTCGATCCCTGGGTGCATATGTTCGTACTCAAGATCGAACCCCTGATGGTGGTGTTGAAGAATATTCAAAGAACCGGGCCGGGTCGCTACAGCGGCCAGGATCTGCCGCTGATGGGCCCGCTGACGGCCGCCCTCGGGCCGGACGGCTCGCTCAGCGTCACCGTCGCCGGCGCAATGGGGACCAGCCGATACAGCCTGGTCCCGGTTCGACTGGATGATCCGCAAAGTTTTGCTCTGGAGCGTTCGGGTCAGTACGTGGCGCCGCCTCCGAACCAGGCGCAGCCGCCGCAGCCGGTTGCCCAGCAGCCAGCCCCTCAGCAGCCGAATTCCGCGCCGGCGCCTGCCGCACCGGCGCCTCAGACTGTCGCGCAGCCCGCGCCGGCGCCGGCCGCCGCGCAAGGGACGGACCTGTCGAAATGCAAGCAGCTGGATGTCGATGCGGCGGGCAAAATCGTCTGCCGCAACTGAGTTCAAAAAGGGGGGCTAGCGCGATGAACGACAAGTGCAAGATTCGACTCGTTGCGGGGATCAGGGCGATCTTCGCTTGCCTGATGCTCGGCTTCCTGAGCATCAACCCGGCTATCGCGTCGGACACACCCTGCGGACACAAGGACCAGCGGGCCTGCCCGGCCCTGCGCAAAGGGCCGGAGTGTTTCGACTACACCCAGAAGATCAATGGCATCTGCAGGGCCCGGGGCGGAGAAGGAGAGCAGCAATACAAGAAGGGCCTGGGGTTCATTGGATTCGACTGCAAGCCCGGATACCAGAAGGATCCGAAGAAAAAGGGATATTGCACCGCCTGCGGAGACCTCAATCAGCCCAGCTGCGAGGCCGCGCGGCCAGGGCCCCGGTGCGACAAGGGGCTGACCCACAAGAAAGTCGGAAGTTGGGAGAAATGCGTTCCCGACAACGGGATTGAAAAGGAACTCAAGAAACAGGCCACCGAGAAGATCAAAAGTGAACTGCAATATATCGTGGATATCGGCATGCGCGCGTTCAATGAGCGCACGCACCAGTCCCAAGTGAGATCGGCGGTCGACGACTACAGGAGCGGACGCGCAACCAGGGGTACTGCGGCTACTGCGGGCATTGTGGGTGCTGCGACTGGCAATGACATCCAGCCCCTGGTGTTGCACGGGGCCGTCGGCATCAAGAGCCTCAACAGCACCAACAGCAGCGGCAATGCCGGAAACTATGAAAGTTGGACCTTGGGGGCTGGCGGGGACGCGAATGCAGGCGTCGGCGTGAGCATCGAGCAAGGCATGGCTTTCGCTCTTTCCAATATGAGATCCAGAAAGGGATACACGTCGTTCACCACCGACTTTCAGATCGGGTTTGGAGGTTCGGCCGGCGTCACGGTCGGATTGTCGACGAGCGCATATAACGGTCAGGGCGGCAAGTCGCTCGGATACAAGGTGAGTGTGACCTCCGTGATAGACATGGTGAAGAATCTGAAGAACCTTGAACAAATCGTGGAGAGATTCAAATCCCTGAAAACGGCTGCGCCGGACCTGTCGATAGGCGTCTGGTTTGCGCGCAAGGGGAATGGGGGCGTGGGCGCCTATCAAGGCCTCACGGCGACGATTGGCGGCGCAATCGGTCCGAGTGTCGGCGCGACCTACTCTCAGGGACAGACCTGGCAGTTCTGATTTGACACATCAATGCCGCTGCTCGGATCGGCCGCAATGCTCCTCTCGTTCGACGTCGCCGCCGAAGCGGTGGCGGATCACGACCGTTGGCACACGCATGAGCATCTTCCCGAGCGCCTCTCCATTCCCGGTTTTCTCCGGGGGACGAGATGGGTTGCGGTCCAGGGAGCGCCTCGATACATGGCGCTGTACGAGGTGGCGGGTCTGTCGGTTCTCGCGTCCGCGCCGTACCTCGAACGGTTGAATAACCCGACACCGTGGACCTCCAGGATCATGCCGCAC
Source organism: Burkholderiales bacterium (assembly GCA_050741415.1). Lineage (GTDB taxonomy): Bacteria > Pseudomonadota > Gammaproteobacteria > Burkholderiales > SG8-39 > DAHVFK01. The sequence goes on from JBOIFB010000079.1 coordinate 10,740, forward strand.
TATAGGAGAATGAGCCGCGGATTCTGCTCGGTCCTCGGCAGCTTCGGGCTGGGCATGGGGCACTCGGCCGCGCTCATTCGGTTCAGGCCGTCGCTGCAAGAACCCGAAAAGCCGCATCGCTGGCTGCTGCAGGAGGTGCTGCCCGGCCTGCCGGGTCTGGCGGGGTTCGGCAGCGCCCATCTACTCCAGGGGACGCTGGCCCCGGCGATGACGAACGAGCAGCGCATCCGGGGCGCGGACGGCGGCGTGGATTCGGCGCTGATCGTCACGGGCTATGACGGCGACGCCGTGGCGGAGGTCGCGCGGACCACGCTCGGAGCCGCAAATCTCGCGCTGCATGGCGCAAGCGGCGCGGGCCATGCCCTTTACCGGTCGGATTACTCGCTCGCACGCGCCGAGCTCGACGAGGTTCGTAAGCCCCGGGCCTAACTCTGCGCGGTGCGCAGCAGATAGCCGCTGCCCGCCTGCTTGGCGCTGTACATCGCCGTATCCGCCGCGCTGACCAGCGC
>JBOIFB010000080.1:0-11243 GCA_050741415.1 Burkholderiales bacterium
GGAAGTCCGGGTCACCGAACGATATGTGGTTTGCGCCGTGCTCAACCTGCTGCCGGATGTCCTGCAGCACCACGTCCGGCGCAACGACGCGGAACTTCCCCGCGTACACCGGCACTATCGGGCAGTGACGGCAAAGGTGCTTGCAGCCGCGACTGCCTTCGGCGAATCCTGCGACGCGAGTCGATCCATCGGGCAGAACGAGGTGGGCGTAGCGCGACAGCTGCGGCAGGCCGCTGCGGTCCGGAACCTCGAATCGGACCTTGGCTAGGCTCGTAACCGGCTCGGTTTGCGCGCTCGCCGCGCCGTCGCGCCTGATCCGGCGGCAAAGTGAAACCAGGGCCGGCTCCACCTCCCCGCCCAGCACCGTGCCCACCCCGAGGGAACGCAGCAATAACTCATTCATGGGGGCATAGAGCCCGTAGACGCACAGGTGCGCCTTCGGTGCGAGCTGCTTCACGCGCGGCAAGGCTTCGATCGCGATCCGGGTCGCGGTATGCATTCCCACGTAGAGCGCCACCACGCTTGCGTTGTTCAACATCGCGCTATCCAGCTTCTCGAGCGACAGATCGATGCAGCGCACCGAAAAGCCCTCGCGCTTGAGCCAGGCGGCGGGCTGCGCCAGGCCGAACGGCTGCCGCCCTAGTTCGTAGGGGTTGATGAGTACGACTTCGAATCCGCCGCCTACTTCGATTTCGGCCGCTGCGCGAATGGCGCCGGACCGGGCTCGCGGCTGGCTGCCGCCTCCGTCAGGCGCGCGAGATAGTGCTGCCACATCTCCTCCTGATGCAGGCCGTATTCGTAGAGCAGTTGCCATGAGTAGATCCCGGTGTCGTGCCCATCCGAGAAAGTGAGCTGGATGGCGTAGCTCCCCGCAGGCTCGATGTGTGTTATCTCGACGCCCTTCTTGCCCGTCTGGAGCACTTCCTGGCCGGGGCCGTGCCCGCGCACCTCGGCCGAAGGCGAATAGACCCGCAGGAATTCGCACGCCAGACGGAAGCTTTTGCCGTCGGCAAACGACAGTTCGAGCACCCTGGACTTCTGGTGAAGTTTGATTTCGGTCGGACGCGGAGCATTCCTTTCCATGCTTGATTTCGATCCAGCCGGGGCTCGTTCGGTGAGGAAGTATAGCAATGCAAGACATCGGCTCCGGCGGGGTTTCTCGAAGCCTCGGCAGCCTCGGGAAGGGATCTATTTGTCATTCCACGGCTGAAAAGTGCGTCGCTCCCCCTTGCATTCCGCTCCGGCCGCATCATACTTCCGGGTGTCGAATTCGCTATGGGTCAGTCAGCTGCGTCCTTGACCGGGTGCCGCCTATCTACTCCAATATGTGATTTGATGCCCGCGCCACGCTCGGCTCGGGCGACGCCAGACTTGGAGGTACGAAATGGCTACTGGCACCGTGAAGTTCTTCAATACGACCAAAGGTTTCGGTTTCATCCAGCCCGACGACGGTTCGAAAGATGTTTTCGTCCACATCTCAGCGGTGGAGCGAAGCGGCCTTGGCACCCTGAGCGAGAACCAGAAAGTATCGTTCGAGGTGGAGAAGGGGCGCGATGGCAGGTCGTCGGCCGTCAACCTGAAGGCGATCTGATTCAGGATGGCGAAGGAAGAACTGATCGAGATGAACGGCGTGGTCGACGAAGTTCTGCCGAACACGCAATTCCGCGTGACGCTGGAGAACGGCGTAAAGGTCCTGGCCTATGCGTCCGGCAAGGTAAGAAAGCACCGCATTCGGATTCTCGCCGGCGACAAGGTGACGCTCGAGATTTCGCCTTACGATCTGACCAAGGCGCGAATCAATTTCCGTCACAAAGATGAGAGGGCAGCGCCGCTCGCCAGGCGTCCAACCACGCAGTACCGCCGGCGCTGATTCCCGGTGCGGCGTAGCGAAAAGGGCCGGCAATGCCGGCCCTTTTTCTTGCGCTGGGCCTGCGCTATTCGCGCACGCGCGCGATCTTCTTGACGTCCGGCAGGCGCCTCAGCGAGCGCATTACGCGCGCGAGGTGCTGTCGGTTGGCGACCTCGAGCACGAATGCCATGGTGGTGTACAGCGAGCGGTCATCGTCCATGCTGATCGAGTCGATGTTGGCGCCCGCCTCGGCAATCTCGGAGGCGACCTTGGCCAGAACGCCCCGCTGGTTGGAGACCGTCACCTTGATCGCAGCCAGGAACAGGCGCGTGGTGCCGGGGTCCCATTCCACATCGATCCACTGCTCGGGTTCGATGCGCCGCGAGCGTTCGATCTGGGCGCAATCGGCGGCGTGCACCACCAGCCCCTGGCCCTTCTTTATCGAGCCGACGATCTGGTCCCCGGGTATCGGGCGGCAGCAGCTCGCGAGCTGCACCGCCATTCCTTCGGTGCCGCGGATCGTGACGCTGCCGGTGGCCTTCGACTCGTCGCGCACGGAATCCGCGTGGCGCAGCAAGCGCCGTGCGATCACCGCAGGAAGTTGCTTGCCCAGGCCGATATCCGCAAGCAGTTCCTGGCGCGAGCGCGCCACGCTGTCCCGCACGACCCGCTCCCAGCTAGCGTCATCGATTTCGGCCAGATCGGTGCCGAGCGCCTTGAGCGCCTGTTCGAGCAGGCGCTCGCCGAGGCTCGCGGACTCCTCGTACTGCATCGTCTTGAGGAAATGGCGGATGTTTGCGCGCGCCTTGCCGGTACGAACGTACTGCAGCCAGGCCGGGTTCGGCTTGGCGTGGCTGGCGGTGATGATCTCGACCCGGTCGCCGTTTCTCAGCTCCCCCCGCAGCGGTACGAGCTCGCCGTTGACTTTGGCCGCCACGCACCGGTTTCCGATGTCGGTGTGAACCGCGTAGGCGAAATCGACCGCAGTCGCGCCGCGCGGCAGCGACATGATCCGCCCTTTCGGTGTGAACACATAGACCTCGTCCGGGAACAAATCGACCTTGACGTGCTCGAGAAACTCGGCCGAGTCGCCAGACTGGTTTTGGATTTCGAGCAGGGACTGAAGCCACAGGTGCGCCTGCTTCTGCAGGTCCGACAGCGAATCCTCCTCGTCCTTGTACATCCAGTGCGAGGCAACCCCGGATTCCGCGACGTGGTGCATGTGCTCGGTGCGGATCTGCACCTCGACCGGCAGGCCATAGGGATCGATCAGCGCCGTGTGCAGCGACTGGTAGCCGTTCGCCTTCGGAATCGCGATGTAATCCTTGAACTTCCCTGGAATCGGTTTGTATAACGCGTGCAGCGCGCCGAGCGCGAGGTAGCAGGCCGGCACGGTCTTTACGACCACGCGAAAGCCGTAGATGTCGTGCACCTCTGAAAAGCTGAGGTGCTTCTCGGCCATCTTCTTGTAGGTCGAATACAGGTGCTTTTCGCGTCCGGTCACGCCCGCTTCGATTCCGCTATCGGCCAGTTTCGCCTTGATCGCAGCCTCGGTCTTGCTGATGACCTCGCGCCTGTTGCCGCGCGCGGCCTTGGTGGCCTTCGCGAGCACGCTGTAGCGCAGCGGGTGGAGGTGGGAAAACGCGAGCTCCTCCAGCTCGTGGTACAGCGCATTGAGGCCGAGCCGGTTGGCGATCGGGGCATAGATCTCCACCGTCTCGCGCGCGATGCGGCGGCGCTTGGCCGGCGGAACCGCGCTGAGCGTGCGCATGTTGTGCAGCCGATCGGCAAGCTTGATCAGGATGACGCGCACGTCGCGCGCCATCGCGAGCAGCATCTTGCGGAAATTGCCCGCCTGCGCGTCCTCGGCGGACTGGAACTCGATCTTGTCGAGCTTGGACACGCCGTCGACCAGTTCGGCCACCGGCCGGCCGAATGTGTCGGAGATTTCGGCCTTGGTGACCGAGGCATCCTCCATCACGTCGTGCAGGAACGCCGCCATCAGCGTCTGGCCGTCCAGACGCCACCCGGCCAGGATTTCGGCTACGGCGAGGGGGTGCGAAACGTAGGGTTCTCCGGACTGGCGCTTTTGTCCGGCGTGCGCCGCTTCCGAGAAGCGGTAGGCGTCCGCCAGGCGAGCAAAATCCGGCTGCTTCAGGTAGGCGAAGCGCTTTTCATCGAGGATGGGTACGGCCGCCATGCGAGGAGCGTACCCGATCGGCCCTCCCTTGCGAACACCCCGGGCCGGGGCCGAGACGGCCTCAGAGCGGCAAGCTTGGCGTCGCCGGCGGCGTCGCGTTGCGCTTCAGCACTTCGGTGCCGACTTTACCGGTCGCGATCTCGCGCAGTGCGATCACCGTCGCCTTGTCCTTGTTCGTCTCAAGGAGCGGCGAGGCGCCGGCCGTGATCTGGCGCGCACGGTAGGTCGCCGCCAGCGTGAGCTGAAAGCGGTTGGGGATTTTCTTCAGGCAATCGTCTACGGTAATGCGGGCCATGGTTCGCGCTCCATTCAGAAAAGTTCGCCGATGCGTGCATGCTGCCGCTCGGTGACGAGGCGCTCGGCGCGGATGATTGCAAGCATGTCGTGCTTGGCAACCTCGAAGTCTTTGTTAATTATAACATAATCGGACTCCGAGAAATGCGAAATCTCCTCCCGTGCGGTAGCCATGCGGCGCCCGATGACTTGGTCGCTGTCCTGGCCGCGGCTGCGCAGACGATGCTCGAGGTCGCTGAACGAGGGCGGCAGAAGGAAGATTCCGACGCACTCCGGCAGCAGCCGGCGCACCTGCTGCGCGCCCTGCCAGTCGATCTCGAGCACCAGGTCGTAGCCTCCCTCGAGCGCACTGGCGACCGTCGCCTGCGCGGTGCCGTAGCGGTGGCCATGGACCTGTGCGCTTTCCAGAAATTCGCCGCGCTCCAGCATCGCGACGAAGGTGGCATCGTCCACGAAGTGGTATTCGCGCCCGTTCTGCTCGGCGGGCCGCGGCGGCCGCGTGGTGTAGGACACCGACAGCCTGAGCCGGGAATCCTCCGCCAGCACCGCGTTGATCAATGACGTCTTGCCGGCGCCTGAGGGCGCGGTGACGACGAACGGAAGTCCCTTCAAGCCGATTCCTATTCGATGTTCTGCACCTGCTCGCGCACCTGTTCGATGAGCAGCTTGAGTTCCAGTGCGCATTCGGAGATTTTCTGGGTCGCCGCCTTCGAGGCGAGCGTGTTTGCTTCGCGGTTAAGCTCCTGGGCGAGGAAATCGAGCCGCTTGCCCACGGTTCCGCCTGTAGCGAGCGTTCGCTCCACCTCGTCGAAATGAGTGGCCAGCCGGGTCAGCTCTTCGTCGACGTCGGTCTTCATGCTGAACACCGCGAGCTCGGCCCGAATTCGTTCGTCGTCGGCCGATCCGATCGCGTCGCGCAGCCGCTGGGCGAGCTTCTCCTGGTAAGCGGTCAGCGCTGCAGGCACCAGCGGCGCGACCTCGGATAGCCGGCGGCGCATCTCGGCCACGCGCTCGCCGACGATCGCGGCCAGCCGCGCGCCTTCGCGCGCGCGAGCGGCGAGCAGCTCGTCCAGCGCCTGGCTGCCGAGCCGTTCCACCGCAGCACGCGTTTGCTCTTCATCCAGCGCGCTCTCGGACAGCACGCCTGGCCAGCGCAGCACGTCGGCCACGCGCAGGGCGCCGATCCCGGGCAGCGCCTGCGCCGTCTGCGCCGCCAGGCGCGCGAGTTCCTCCAGCGCGGCGGGATTGAGCAATTGTCGACCGGGGCGGGCGGCTCCCGCCGCGAAATACAGCCGGCAGTCGACCTTGCCGCGCGCCAGCCGGGCGGTGATGATCTCGCGCAATGCCGTCTCGAGTGCACGCAGTTCGTCGGCGACGCGAAACTGCAGATCGAGAAAGCGCGAATTGACGCTGCGCAACTCGAGGCTGAGGGTGCCGCGCGGCGTCTCGGTCGCGGCGACCGCGTATCCGGTCATGCTCTGAATCATGGTGCGTGCCGATGTGGTGCCGATCGTCTAATAGTGCGCAACTGCGATCATGGTATTCGGGAGGAAGCAGGTATCATAAGGTGGATGCCAGCCCAAGCCAACCAGCCTTTACCGGAAGGCTATCAGCTGCTGAATTACCGACTGTTGAGAGTTCTTTCATCGGGCGGCTTTTCCATCGTTTACCTCGCGCACGACGAGCACGAGGTGCCGATGGCGGTCAAGGAATATCTTCCGGCGCAGCTCGCGCTGCGCACCGGCGATCAGGCATCGCCCAACATTCCGGAGGAGAACCTCGCCACTTTCCGCTACGGCATGCGCTGCTTCTTCGACGAGGGAATGGCGCTGGCGAAACTGTCTCACCCGAATGTCGTGCGTGTGCTGAATTTCTTCCGCGCCAACGAAACGGTGTACCTGGTGATGCGCTACGAGCGCGGACGCACGCTGCAGGAGCACGTTCATGCGTGCAACGGCTCCCTGCCCGAGTCCTGGGTACGGCGCACCTTCGCGCAGCTGCTGAACGGCTTGCGGGAAGTGCACACGAGCAAGATGCTCCACCTGGATATCAAGCCCGGAAACATCTATATCCGCAACGACGGCACGCCGTTGCTGATCGATTTCGGGGCCGCGCGCCAGACGCTGACCGAGGAGGGGACCAAGCTTCCTCCAATGTACACCCCTGGCTACGCGTCGCCCGAGCACCATACGCGGCGCGAGCACCTCGGGCCGTGGAGCGACATTTATTCGGTCGGCGCAAGCATGTACGCCTGCCTCGCGTTGACGCCGCCCCAGTCCGCCGATCAAAGGCTCGAGGGCGACCGCCTGGTACCTGCGCGCAAGGTCTGGGCGGGAAAATACTCGGAGGAGCTGCTGACCATCATCGACTGGTGCCTGCGGCTGGATCATCTGGAGCGCCCGCAAAGCGTGTTCGAGCTGCAGCAGGCGCTGCGCGGGCTGAAGGAGCCAGTGCTGAAGCAGCGCGGATGGCCGATCCTGGGGCAGTTCATGGGTGCCGTGGCCAAACTGCGTAAGCGTCGCGCGTGAGATGCGGGATAGATGAATTATTCGATCGCTCAGGATAGCCGCATCGGCGCGCGCCGCTACAACCAGGACCGCCTCGGCTGCTGGGCGACGAGCGACGCATTGCTTATGGTGGTCGCGGACGGCATGGGCGGGCATCTGCACGGCGAGGTCGCAGCGCAGCTGGCGCTCGAGACCCTGGCACATGCCTTCCAAGGCGAGGCCAAGCCGAAGCTGGCCGACCCCGACATGTTTCTGTTCCGCAGCTTTGCGCGGGCGCACGGCGCGATCGTCCAGGAGGCACAGCAACGCGGCCTGCGCGAGACGCCACGCACCGTGCTGGTGGCTTGCGTGGTACAGGATGGTTACGCCTACTGGTCGCACGTGGGCGACTCGCGACTGTATTTCATCAGGTGCGGCCGCGTGGCGATGCGCACCAAGGACCATTCGCGCGTACAGCAGCTGATCGACAAGGGCCAGCTACGCGAGGAAGCCGTACCCACGCATCCCGAGCGGAACATTCTGACTCGTTGCCTCGGCAGCGAGCACGCGCCCAGGCTCGAGCCGGCCGCGAGCGCGCGGCTGGCAAAGCACGATCTGATTCTGATGTGTTCGGACGGGTTGTGGGGACCGCTTACCGAGCGACAGTTGCTGGACGGGCTGCGGGCGAAGGACCTGCCGCAGGCGGTATTCGGCCTCGGCGCGCTGGCCGAGGCGCGCGCCGGGGCGCAGTGCGATAATGTCTCGGTGCTCGCGATGGAGTGGGGCGAAGGCGAGGTCGCGCCGTCCGATGAGCCGTTCACACTCCCCTTTCACGAGCTGCCCACCGACGTGCAGGACTTCACTGCAAGCGAACCCGATTTCATGCGCATGAGCGACGACGACATCGAGCGCGAGATCGCCGAGATCAAGGCTGCGCTGCGCAAGCATTCGGGTACGCCATGACCCGCCCCGGCGGAAGGCAGCCGCAGCAGTTGCGCCCGGTGCGCCTGCAGCGCGCCTGGACGCGTCACGCAGAAGGTTCCGTGCTGGTCGAGTTCGGCGATACACGCGTGCTGTGCACTGCCAGCGTGGAGGAGCGCGTGCCGCCGTTCCTGCGCGACAAGGCGCGCGGCTGGCTCACGGCCGAATACGGCATGCTGCCGCGCGCCACGAACACCCGTTCCGAGCGCGAGGCGGCGCGCGGCAGGCAGTCGGGCCGCACCCTGGAGATCCAGCGCCTGATCGGCAGGGCCTTGCGCGCAGTGGTCGACCTCGGCGCGCTGGGCGAGCGCACCATCCAGGTGGATTGCGACGTGCTGCAGGCCGACGGCGGGACGCGCACGGCTGCCATTACGGGCGCCTTCGTGGCGGTCCACGACGCGCTCGGCTGGATGATGGCACGCGGCATGCTGCAGGCGCTGCCGGTGAGGGATTTCGTGGCCGCGGTATCGGTCGGAATCTACCAGGGCGGACCCGTGCTCGATCTGGACTACGCCGAGGACTCGGCCTGCGACACCGACATGAACGTCGTGATGACGGGCGCGGGGGGATTCGTCGAAGTACAGGGAACGGCCGAGGGTGAGCCGTATTCGCGCGCCGAATTGGACGCCCTGCTGTCGCTCGCGTCGCGCGGCATCGCGGAACTGGTGGGGTACCAGCGCCGCGCGCTCGGGCTGTGAAGAAGCTCGTCCTCGCGTCCGGCAATCCCGGCAAGCTGCGCGAGATCGAGGCGCTGCTGGCACCGCTCGCGATCGAAGTGACCGCTCAGGCGTCGTTCGACATCAGTGAGGCCGACGAGCCTCATGCGACCTTCCTCGAGAACGCGCTCGCCAAGGCCCGGCACGCAAGCCTTGGGTCGGGCCTTCCCGCGCTGGCCGACGACTCCGGGCTCTGCGTGGACGCACTAGGCGGCGCACCGGGAGTGCATTCCGCGCACTACGCAGGCAGGGACGGCTCGCGCGAGCAACGCGATGCGCGCAACAACGCGAAGCTGCTCGGCGCGCTGGCCGGAGCCGGCGACCGGCGCGCGCACTACTATTGCGTGATGGTGCTGCTGCGGCGCGCGGACGATGCGCAGCCGCTCGTTGCCGAGGGCGTCTGGCGGGGCGAGATCGCGAGTGCGCCGCGCGGCGCGGGCGGCTTCGGCTACGACCCGCTGTTCTATCTGCCTGCGCGGCGCTGCACTTCGGCCCAGCTCGATGCGCAGGAGAAGAACCGCATCAGTCATCGCGGGCAGGCGCTCGCGAAGCTGCTTGCGTGCCTGGGCGATGAAAATCGAGCTTGAGCGTCTGCGCACAGTGCGGCTGGAGGTGCTTCCGCCGCTCGCGCTGTATGTCCACATTCCGTGGTGCGTGCGCAAGTGCCCCTATTGCGATTTCAATTCGCACGAGCGCGCCTCGGATCTGCCCGAAGGCGAATACGTCGACGCGCTGGTGGCCGATCTCGACCAGCTGCTGCCCTCGGTATGGGGCCGTCGGCTGACGACGGTCTTCATCGGCGGGGGCACTCCGAGCCTGTTCTCGTCCGGGGCGATAGACCGCCTGCTGTCGCAGGTGCGTGCGCGCCTGCCGCTCGAACCGGAGGCGGAAGTGACGCTGGAGGCGAACCCTGGCACGGTCGAGGCGGCGCGCTTTCGCGGCTTCCGCGCAGCGGGCGTCAATCGCCTTTCGCTCGGAGTGCAGAGCCTGGACGACCGGATGCTGGCGGCTCTGGGCCGCATCCACTCGGCCGACGAGGCGCGGCGCGCGGCTGAGTTCGCGCTGCGCGAGTTCGACAACGTCAATCTCGACCTCATGTACGGCCTGCCCGGGCAGACGCTCGCCCAGGCGTGCGCCGACATCGGCGAGGCGGCTCGCTTCGGCACGCCGCACCTGTCGGCCTATCAGCTGACGATCGAGCCGAACACCGTTTTCTGGAGTAAGCGCCCGCAGCTGCCGGAGCACGATCTGTGCGCCGACATGGGGCTCGCGGTCGAGGACACGCTGGGCAAAGCCGGCTTCGAGCATTACGAGACATCTGCGTTCGCGCGTCCGGGGCGGCGCTCGCGCCACAATCTCAACTACTGGGAGTTCGGCGACTACATCGGAATCGGCGCGGGCGCCCACGGCAAGCTGAGCTTTCCGGACCGGGTGACGCGCCACGCGCGCATCAGGCAGCCGCGCGACTACCTTCAGGCGAAGGGCGGCACGATTGCGGAGCAAAGACAGGTAGAAGCCGCCGAGCTGCCGTTCGAATTCATGCTGAACGCGCTGCGCCTGACCGGGGGCTTCGCGGCCGGCCTGTTCCAGGCCCGCACCGGGCTGCCGCTCGCGGCGATCGAGCCGGCGCTCGCGCGGGCGGAGGAGAAGGGCCTGCTCGAGCGCGACTGGCAGCGCATCCGGCCGACCGAGCGCGGGCGGCGCTTCCTGAACGAGCTGGTCGAACTGTTCCTCGCCTAGCCGCGGCGCCTGCGGAACAGGAGGTCGCGCACCGGATGCCCGAGCGCCAGGCCGCGCTGCTCGAATTTCGTCAGCGGTCGGCGCGCCGGACGCTCGCTGAAGCCCGCGGCCGCGTTCTCCAGCAGGGGCTCGTCGGAGAGCACCGCCAGGATGTGCTCCGCGTACTCCTGCCAGTCGGTGGCGACGTGCAGGTAGCCTCCCGGCGCCAGCTTGCGCGCGGCGAGCGCGGCGAATGCGGGCTGCACCAGGCGGCGCTTGTGATGCCGCTTCTTGGGCCAAGGGTCGGGGAAGAACAGATGCAGCCCCGCGAGCGATGCTTCGCCGATCATGTGCTCGAGCACCTCGACCGCGTCGTGCCGGATGATGCGCAGATTGGCGATTTTTCCGGCCTCGATGCGATTGAGCAGGCTGCCGACACCGGGACCGTGAACCTCGACCGCGAGGAAATCCGTGTCGGGCTGCGCCGCGGCGATCGCCGCAGTGGTCTCGCCCATTCCCGAGCCGATTTCGAGCACGACCGGCGCGCGGCGGCCGAATACTTCACGCGGGTCGACGGGCTGCGGCGAATAGCGCAGCCCATGGCGCGCGTGCAGCGTATCCAGCGCGCGCTGCTGTGCAACCGAAGTCCTGCCCTGGCGCAGGACGTAGCTGCGGATCGGCCGGGTCACGCAGCTTTGGGCTGCGAGGACGTGATCGTGCCTGTGCTGGGGGAGGACGCCGTTGCGGAGTAGAGCTTCTTCGGCATGCGGCCGGCGTGAAACGCTTCTCTGCCGGCTTCCACCGCCTTCCTCATCGCCCGCGCCATCAGGACCGGATCCCTGGCCGCGGCGATCGCCGTATTCATCAGCACACCGTCGCAGCCGAGCTCCATCGCAACGGCGGCGTCCGATGCGGTGCCGACGCCCGCGTCCACCAGCACCGGCACACCGACGCGCTCAATCACCAGCTGCAGGTTCCACGGATTGAGGATTCCCATG
>JBOIFB010000081.1:0-11199 GCA_050741415.1 Burkholderiales bacterium
GAAGTACACCAGAGTTTCCATGCCCATCGGCTCGGTGACGTCGAGCTCGACCTCGAACGGATGCTGGTTGGGCTCGAGATGAGGGCGCTGCTCCATGATGTGCTCCGGGCGCAGGCCGAACACCAGCCTTGCGCGGCCCAACTGCGGCCGGTAGCGTGCGGTACGGTCCTGCGGCACCGGGAACACGAGCTGGTCGCTCAGGCGCACGCGCAGCCCGGCGCCGGATTCCTCCAGCGTGCAGGGCAGGAAATTCATCGCCGGCGAGCCGATGAAACCGGCCACGAACTTGGTCGCCGGGCTATGGTACAGATCGTTCGGCGCGCCGACCTGCTCGATGTTGCCGCCGTTCATGACTACCACGCGGTCCGCGAGCGTCATCGCCTCGACCTGGTCGTGCGTGACGTAGACCGTGGTGGTGCGCACCTTCTGGTGCACCTTCTTGATCTCGGTGCGCATCTGCACCCGCAGCTTCGCGTCGAGGTTGGACAGCGGCTCGTCGAACAGGAACACCTTCGGGTCGCGCACGATCGCGCGCCCCATCGCCACCCGCTGGCGCTGGCCGCCCGAGAGCTGCTTGGGCTTGCGCTCGAGCAGCTCGCTGATGTCGAGGATCTGGGCTGCGTTCTGCACCCGGCGCGCGATCTCGTCTTTCGGTGTCTTCTTCAAGCGCAGGCCGAAGGACATGTTCTCGTACACCGACATGTGCGGATACAGCGCGTAGTTCTGGAACACCATCGCGATGTCGCGATCCTTGGGCGGGATGTCGTTCACTACCTCGCCGCCGATCAGAACGTCGCCGCCGGTGATGTCCTCCAGCCCGGCGATCATGCGCAACGTAGTGCTCTTGCCGCAGCCGGAGGGCCCGACCAGCACGACGAACTCCTTGTCCGAGATGTCGAGATTGATGCCGCGCACCGCGGGCGTCTCGTCGTAGTTCTTTACCAGCTTGCGCAATGTTACCTGGGCCATGAAGGCTCTATCCTTTCGTCGCGCCGGCGGTCAGCCCAGCGATGTAATAGTCCATCAGGAAGGCGTAGATGATCAGCGGCGGCGCCGCGCCCATCAGGCACGCCGCCATGATCTGGCCCCAGTTGTACACGTCGCCCTTGATCAGGGTCGTGACGATGCCCACCGGCAGCACGAGCTGGTCGGTCGAGACCGTGAATGCGAGCGGGTAGAGGAACTCGGACCAGGAAACGGTGAAGGCGAAGATCGTCGCGGCGATGATGCCGGGCAGCGCGACCGGCAGGAAGATCTTGGTCAGCATCTGGATGTAGCCGGCGCCGTCGATCAACGCCGCTTCGTCGAGCTCTTTCGGAATCGACTGGAAGTAGCCGATCATGATCCAGGTGCAGAACGGCACGGTGAGGGTCGGGTAGATGATGATCAGCGCCCACCAGTGGTTCAGCAGCGCGATACCTGTGGTGTCGTGCACCCAGGCCATGATCTTGAACAGCGGGATGAACAGCAGCGTATCGGGCACCAGGTAGGTCAGGAACACGCCGGAGGCGAGGGTCATCGAACCCCAGAAGCGCATGCGCCCGAGTGCGAATGCAGCCGGCACCGCGATGAGCATGGTGATCGCGACCACCGCGAGCGAGATCACGGCCGAATTGCGAAAGAAAGTCAGGTAGGCCTCTGAGGTAAGCAGCGCCTTGAAGTTCTCCAGGGTGGGGATATACACCCACCACGGGTTCGTCATGGCCGCGATTTCGCCGCTGGTCTTCAGCCCCATGATCAGCATGTAAACCGGCGGCACCAGGAAGAAGACCGCGAATATCACGAGGAATACGTACGACCAGAGCAAGGCCCAGCGCCGGCTGCCTTTCAGGCTCTCGCGCTTGATCCGGAGGGACGGCTTGATGGCATTTGCGCTCGCGCTCACGGTCAGGCCGTGCTGCCGCGGCGATGGATGTCGCGCAGGATGAAGTACGCCGCCACGCCGAGGATCGGCAGCATGAACAGCGAAACCGAGGCGCCCATCGGAATGTTATTGCCCTGAATGCCGAGCTGGAACGCCCAGGTCGCGAACACCTGCGTCGTGTCCACCGGCCCGCCCGAGGTCAGGATGCGGACGATGTCGAAGTTGGCGAAGGTTACGATGAGCGAGAACAGCATCGTGATCGCGATGATGTTGCGCATCATCGGCAGGGTCACGTACCACACCTTCTGCCACCAATTGGCGCCGTCGATCGCCGCCGCCTCGTAGAGCTGCTCGGGAACGGACTTGAGCGCCGCCAGGTACATGATGAGGAAAAAAGGCGCGCCGTACCAGACGTTCACCAGGATGACCGAGAAGCGCGCCCAGTCCGTAACGCCGAGCCAGGGGATCCGGCCGAAGCCGAGCTTGACCAGGATCCAGTTGAACGCACTGTACGTGGGATCGAACAGCCAGAACCAGGCGATCGCGCTCATCGCGGTCGGAATCACCCACGGCACGAGCAGCATGCCGCGCCAAATTCGTTGACCCTTGGCGGGCAGGTTGTGCACCAGGTGCGAAGTCACGAATCCGATCAGCGCCTTGAAGAACACAGCGCCGATGGCGAAGATGCAGGACTGCTTGACCACCATCCAGAAGGTGTCGAAGTGGAGCAGGAAGAGAATGTTCCGCAAACCCGTGAAGTTCGACATCGTGCGGTCGAGCATCGACAGGTAAATCGCGTAGATCGCGGGATAAACGACCAGCGCGGCGATCAGCACGATGAGCGGCAGCGTGAGCACAAACGCAGTCGTCGACCGCCGCCGCATGAACTTCTGCATCGTCATGCGCCGTTGGGCGCCCGATGCGCCCGATGCGCGCGCTACTTCGGCAACTCCGTTGGCCATGCTCCCCCTCCTGGGTGTAGCAGCTTCGCCGACTTGCGGGAGTTCCGGGAAGCGCCGCTGCGCGGTGCTTCCCGGTTTCGACACGAAAGCTTACATCATCGTATAGGCGGCGAGCTGCTTTTCGGCCCACCCGATCGTGTCCGGGATCGACTGCCCTTCCGCGGTGCACTTGGCGATCATCTTGGTCATGATCGCCTGGGTGTAGATCTGGTTGGCGATGTGCACCGGCGCGGGAGCGCCCGCGATCGACACGATCTGGTCCGGGGTCGGCGGATAGTTGTAGACCACGCCTCTCGGAGGCTCCACCTCGGCCCAGGTCTTGAAGTTGCGCAAACCCTTGAAACCCGGGATGTCGTAACCCACGCTCGCGGCGACCAGCCGTTCGGCACTGTGCCGGGTCAACAGGTGCGCCAGCAAGCTCTTCGCCGCCGACTTGTTGGGCGACCATTTCCAGATCGGCCAGAAGAACGGCAGGCCCGGCGCGTAGCGGCCCTTCGGCCCCTTGGGCGAGGCGAATTCCCAACAGTCCTCCGCCACTTTCGGGTTGTCGCGTTTGGCCACCGCCCAGGCGCTCGGCGGGTTCATGATCAGCGCCGCCTGGCCGGAGATCAGGGCCTTGTTGTTTGAAGCGTCGTCATACGCGAATACGTCCTGCGGCAGCACCTTGACCAGCCGCTGCGACCACTCGAGGACCTGCTTGGTGGCGTCCGACTTTACCGTCACCTCGCCTTTGGAGTTGACCATCTCCGCGCCGTAGGCGTGGAACAATGCCCCTACCCAGTCGACGCAATCCGTAGTCTGTCCCAGTCCGAGGCCGAACGCATGGCCTCCCTTGGAGCATTTTTCGGCCGCATCGAGAAAGGTGTCCCAGGTCCACTTGTCCTGCAGGTGCTTGTCCGGCTTGCCGCCCGGTCCGGGATACATCTTCTGCACGTCGAGTCCGGCATATTCCTTGAACATGCTGATCCGCGCGCAGGGCGGTTTCACCTGGCTGCCGGTTACCGCCGGCGCGGCGATCCAGTGGCCTTTGTGCTTGCCCAGGTATTCGACCACCGGGTACACGCCGCCGTTGTGCTTGATGGCCGTGGCCATGACGTCATCCACCGGCTCGAAGTCTTCCGCGTAGGCGGCAGGCGACCAGGCCTGGGCCTGCACGAGGTCATGCCCCGATTTGGCCAGCTTCTCCGCCGCGATGGTCAGCTCCATCTTGTTTCCCTGCGAGGTGATGAAATCGATGCTGATGTCGACCTTGTGCTGCGACGCCCACTCGTGGCAGATCGCTTCCATGGTCTTATTCGCGCCCGGCACCCAGTGATCCCAGAACGCGACGGACAGCTTGCCGGCCGCGTTCGAGGTACGGATGTACGGGAACATCGCTGCGGCGGATGCCGCGGCGGTCGTCTGGATAAATCGACGGCGATCAAATTTCTTCGTCATTGCAATCTCCTCCTGCGGTTGATGGGACCGGCATTGCCAATGCTTCCCGGTGTGGCGATATTGATTCCCTCGCCTGGAGCGCCAAAGTGTAGACGTTTTCTCTATCAGCGGCCTTACGGATTCGTGCTGCAGTGCAGCGAAATTGCTATGGAGAAAGTCCGTATCAGTCCGCATTGACTCTCAGGCAAGCCGTTCCGAGCCTCGGAGGGCGTCAGCCGCGGGCGAGATTGCGGGCGGTGTCGATCAGCGCGATGTGCGACAGCGCCTGGGGAAAGTTGCCCAGCTGGCGGCGCGCGCGCGGATCGTACTCCTCGGCCAGCAGGCCCACGTCGTTGCGCAGCGCGAGCAGGCGCTCGAACAGCGCTTGCGCCTCGTCTTTGCGACCCATCATCGCCAGGTTGTCGGCCAGCCAGAAGCTGCACGGCAGGAACGCGCCCTCGCCCGGCGCGAGCCCGTCGACGCCGTCGTCGTGCTGCAGATAGCGGCGCACGAAGCCGTCCGACGTCAGCTCGCGCTGAATCGCCGCCGCGGTGCCCGCCACGCGCGGATCGCTCGCCGGCAGAAAGCCTACTTTCGGAATCATCAAGAGCGACGCGTCGAGCGCGCTTGCGCCGTAGAACTGCACGAACGCATTGCGTTTCGCGTCGTAGCCGTTGGCGCAGACGTCGCGGTGCACCGCCTCGCGCAGCCTGCGCCAGCGATCGACGGGCCCTTCGAGCCCATGTCTTTCGACCGCCTTCACCGCGCGGTCGAACGCCACCCAGACCATCACTTTCGAGTAAGTGAACTGGCGCGGCTGGCCGCGCACCTCCCAGATGCTCGCGTCCGGCTCGCGCCAGCGCGATTCGAGCGAATCGAGCAGTACGCGTTCGACGCGCCAGGCCTCATGGTCGTAGTCGACCTTGTGCGCTCGCGCGACGTGCATCATGTCCATGATCGAGCCGTAGGCGTCGAGCTGCACTTGGCCGTGCGCGCCGTTGCCGCTGCGCACCGGCGCACTGCCCGCGTAGCCCGGCAGCCAGTCGAGCTCCATCTCCGGCAGGCGTCGCTCGCCGGCGATGCCGTACAAGACCTGCAACTGGTCGGGCTGTCCGGCCACCGCGCGCAGCAGCCAGTCGCGCCATGCGCGCGCCTCCTCGCGGTAGCCTGAAGCGAGCAGAACGTCGAGCGTGAACGCGGCGTCGCGCAGCCAGCAGAAGCGGTAGTCCCAGTTGCGGCCTCCGCCCAGCTGTTCCGGCAGCGAGGTGGTCGGCGCTGCGACGATGCCGCCGGTGGGCCCGTACGTGAGCGCCTTGAGCGTGAGCAGCGAGCGCAGCACCGCGTCGCGCCACGGTCCGTCGCCGGTGTAGCGCCCGCTCCACTTGCGCCACCAGGCGTCGGTTGCATCGAGCGTGCGCTCGGCGTCCGGTGCCTCGGGCGCCGGACGGTGCGATGGGCCCCAGCTGAGCGCGAACGCGACGCTGTCTCCCGCGGCGACGCTGAATCGCGCCCGCGTCGCGAAGCCCTCGTTCTCGAGTGGGACCGGAGCGCGCAAGCGCAGCGAGTCGGGACCGGCGACGGCGCGCAGGCCGCCTTCCTCGCGCCTCACCCAGGGCACGATGCGTCCGTAGTCGAAGCGCATGACGAGCTCCATGCGCATCGGCACCGTGCCGCGCAAACCGCGCACCATGCGCACCACGTCGACGCGCTCGTCACCCGGCGGGCAAGGCATGAAATCGATCAGCTGCACAGCGCCGTCGTCGGTCTCGAATTCGGTTTCGAGCACCAGCGTACCGTCGCGGTAGCGGCGCCGCACGGCGCGCGGCGCGCCGGCCGGGGCGATCAGCCAGCGGCCGTGCTCGGCGCCGCCGAGCAGCGCGGCGAAGCAGGCGGGAGAATCGAAGCGCGGCGCGCACAGCCAGTCGAGCGATCCGCTGCGGCTCACCAGCGCGGCGGTGTTCGTATCGCCCAGCAGCGCGTAATCCTCGATCGGCGGAGAGTCCGGCATAGACCCATAAGGATAGCGGGTTAACGCCGCTTGTTACCGTCGGCTCGCAATCCGCGACTTTGTCTGATAGCTTACAGCTAGGCCGAAGCTGACAACGAGGAACTTCGCCGCGGCGCCGCGGCCTAATCGGGAACGACCGCGGAGGGGAACGGCGTGGAATCGAAGCAACAGGCAGGCCCGCGCTACGTCAGCCACCTCACCAAGGAAACCTACGCGCTGATCCTCGCCGGCGGGCGCGGCACGCGGCTGCATGCACTGACCGACTGGCGCGCCAAGCCGGCGGTGCCGTTCGGCGGCAAGTTCCGCATCATCGACTTCACGCTCTCGAACTGCGTCAACTCCGGGGTGCGCCGCATCGGCGTGGCGACGCAGTACAAGGCGCAGAGCCTGATTCGGCACCTGCAGCGCGGCTGGAGCTTTCTCGACGGCCGCATCCGCGAATCGATCGACATCCTTCCGGCGCAGCAGCAGGTCGCCGAGCGCTGGTACCGCGGCACGGCGGACGCGGTGTTCCAGAACCTCGATATCCTGCGCTCGGACGGCTGCGCCTACGTGCTGGTGCTCTCGGGCGATCACGTCTACAAGATGGATTACGGCAAGCTGCTCGCGCAGCACGCCTCGAGCGGCGCCGACATGACGGCGACCTGCGTCACCGTGCCGCTGCGCGACTCGAAGAGCTTCGGCGTGATGAACGTCGACGCCGACGGACGCGTGGTGAGCTTCATCGAGAAACCCGAACGCGCCGATCCAATGCCCGGATCGAGCGACCGCTTCCTCGCGAACATGGGGGTGTACGTGTTCAACGCGGGATTCCTGATCGAGCAGGTGATGCGCGACGCCGGAGAGAAGTCATCAAGCCACGACTTCGGCAAGGACGTCATCCCCTACATGCTGCCACGCTACCGCATCCACGCCCACCGCTTCGCCGACAGCTGCGTCGGCATGAGCGCCGAAGTGCCCTACTGGCGCGACGTGGGCACGCTCGACGCCTTCTACGAAGCGAACATGGAGCTGCTCAAGGTCACCCCGGAGCTCAACATGTACGATACCGAGTGGCCGATCTGGACCTACCAGGAACAGCTGCCTCCGGCCAAGTTCGTGTTCGACCAGGACGACCGGCGCGGGATCGCGGTCGACTCGGTGGTCTCCGGCGGCTGCATCATCAGCGGCGCCACGGTGCGCCGTTCGCTGCTGTTTTCCAACGTGCGGGTCGAAAACCACGCCCGGGTCGAGGATTCGGTTGTGCTGCCGGACGTCGAGATCGCGCCCAACGCGGTGGTCAAGCGCGCGATCCTCGACCGCGGCTGCCGCATCGCCGAGGGCATGGTGATCGGGCTCGACCACGAGGAGGACCGCAAGCGCTTCAGCGTGACCGAGCACGGGATCGCCGTCGTCACGCCGGACATGCTCGGACAGAAAGTGAATCAGGTGCACTGAGCGCGCGCGGACCGTGGTGGTAAAATCGCCGCCACCTTGCGCGGCACCCCCTACCGTCTGGACGTCCGGCCCCGGCTGCCGCAGCGCCTGCAGCGGCTGGAAGAACTTGCCAACAACCTCTGGTACAGCTGGGACCGGCCCACGCGCACCCTGTTCGCGCGCCTCGACCGCTCGCTGTGGCAGATCATCGGCCACAGCCCGAAAGCCTTCCTGCGCAACGTCGACCAGCAGCGGCTGGACGAGGCCGCCGAGGATCCGGTGTTCCTCGACAGCTTACACAACGTACTTTCCCGATACGACAGCTATCACGAGGCGCCGGCCGGTGACGACCGCCACCTGCGGGGCGACGGCGTCATCGCCTACTTTTGCGCCGAGTTCGGCTTGCACGAAAGCCTGCCGATCTATTCCGGCGGGCTTGGCATCCTGGCCGGCGACCACACCAAGACCGCAAGCGACCTCAGGCTGCCGTTCGTCGGCGTCGGGCTGCTCTACCGCCAGGGCTATTTCCGGCAGCACATAGACGGCGAAGGCCGCCAGCATGCGATCTACGCCGACACCGAGTTCGAACTGCTGCCGGTCGAGCCGGCAATGCGCGACGACGGCAGCGCGTTGCAGGTCGCAATCGACCTGCCGGGGCGCCGGGTCCAGCTCAAGGTCTGGCGCGCGCGCGTCGGCCACGTCTCGCTCTGCCTGCTCGATACCGACCTGCCCGAGAACGCCCCGGACGACCGCGGCATCGCGCACCAGCTCTACATCGGCGATCCCGAGACGCGGCTCGAGCAGGAGCTGATGCTCGGCCTGGGCGGCGCGCGCGCGCTGGCTGCGCTGGGCGTCAAGCCCGAGTGCTGGCATCTGAACGAAGGCCACCCGGCGTTCGTCGCCTACGAGCGCATGCGCGTGCTGATGACCGGCGGCCTCGATTTCGATTCGGCGCTCGAGGCGGTCGCCGCCAACACTGTCTTCACTACCCACACCCCGGTCGCGGCCGGCCACGATCATTTTCCCGAAGCACTGGTGCGCAGCTGCCTGGAGACCGCCTGCCCCGAGCTGAACGGCAACATGGACGCCGCGCTTGCACTCGGTCATTCGCCCTCTACGGGCGACTTCAACATGACCGCGCTTGCGGTGCGCACCTCGCGCTACCAGAACGGCGTGTCGCGCATCCACGGCCGGGTCTCGGCCAAGGGCTGCTCCGAGCTGTGGTCGCAGATCGATCCGGACGAGAATCCGCTGCGCTACATCACCAACGGCGTGCACGTGCCGACCTTTCTCGCCGAGGCGTGGCAACGGGTGTTCGATGATCGTCTCGGACCCGGTTGGGGTCAGCGCCTGCAGGACCACGAATGCTGGCAGGGCGTGCGCAACATCCCCGACGCGGAATTCTGGAACGTGCACCAGCACCTCAAATCGGAGATGCTGCATCTGGTGTGTCACCGCATGCGGGTTCAGCATGCGCGCAACCAGGGTTCGGAGGCGCACCTGGACCGCATGCTCAAGCTCGCCGACCCGGACAAGCCGACGGTGCTGACCATCGGTTTCGCGCGCCGCTTCGCGACCTATAAGCGCGCCACGCTATTGTTCAACCGGCTCGACTGGCTGCGCGAGATCGTGAGCGATCCGGAGCGCCCGGTGGTGTTCGTGTTCGCCGGCAAGGCGCACCCCGCCGACGGGCCTGGGCAGGAGCTGATCCGCCGCATCGGCGAGGTGGCCCGGATGCCGGAGTTCGAGTCCAGGATCCTGCTGGTGGAAGACTACGACCTGCGCCTTGCACGGCGCATGGTGGCGGGGGTCGACGTCTGGCTCAACAACCCCATCTATCCGCTCGAGGCCTGCGGCACCTCGGGCATCAAAGCGGGCATCAACGGCGTGCCCAACCTTTCGGTGCTCGACGGCTGGTGGGGCGAGGGCTACAACGGCAAGAACGGCTGGGCGATCAAGCCGGCCCCGGACACGCTCGACGCCGCGCGGCGCGACGAGGAAGGGGCGCGCACTCTGTACGAGCTGCTGCAGGACCAGGTGATCCCGCTCTACTACGCGACCACCCCGGCGGGCTATTCGCCCGGCTGGGTCGCGCTCGCCAAGGAATCGATCGCCTCGCTGGTGCCGCGATTTTCCGCGATGCGCATGCTGAGCGAGTACCTCGAAGGCGTCTACCAGCCGGCGATGCGCCAGTGGCGCCGTTATGCCGAGCAGGATTTCCTCGCCGCGCGGCGCCTCGCGGCGTGGAAGACGAAGCTGCGCGCCGCCTGGGGCGAAGTGAGCCTGCGACGGATGGACGAGCCGGCGCAGCGCATCGACTACGGCGGCAAGCTGCGCATCGCGGTCGCGGTGCGCCTGAACGGGCTCGCACCGGACGACGTTGCACTGGAAGTCCTTCTCGGCCGACCCGGCAATGAGCGCGCCTCGCACAGCGCGGGACGCGAGCGCCTGCCCTACCAGCAACCGCTGCCCGAGACCGGCGAGCACCTGTATGCGCTCGAGTTTGCGCCTCCGATCGCGGGCCGGATTGAATATCGCGTGCGCGCCTATCCCGCGAACGAGCTGCTCACGCACCCCTTCGAGACCGGAATGATGGTGTGGCTGTAGAAGCCGCACTTAGGGTGCTGTACGTCACGCCCGAGGTCGCGCCGTGGGTCAAGACCGGAGGGCTGGGAGAAGTTGCGCAGGGCCTGCCGCCGGCGCTCGCGGCTGCGGGCGCGCAGCTGCGCCTGCTGATGCCGGCTTATCCCGCGCTGCGCGCCGCTTTCCCGCAGGCGCGCGTGCTGGCCGAATTGGCCGCTCCGGGCGGCGCGCTGCCGCCGGCGCGGCTGCTCGAGGCGCCGAGTGCGCCCGCACTGTGGCTGCTCGATTGTCCACCGCTTTTCGAGCGCGCGGGCAATCCCTACCAGACGCCGCAGCGCCAAGACTGGCCGGACAACTACCTGCGCTTCGGACTGCTGTCGCGCGTCGCCGCCCTGCTCGGCAGCGACGCCTCGCCGCTCGATTGGCGACCGGACGTCGTGCACTGCAACGACTGGCAGAGCGGGCTTGCGCCGGCCTACCTCGCGCACACGCCCGGCGCACGGGCAGCGACGGTCATGACGATCCATAACCTCGCTTACCAGGGCCTGTTTCCGGCCGATTCGCTCGAGCCGCTCGCGCTGCCCACATCGGCCTTCGTCCCCGACGGGCTCGAGTTCTTCGGCAAGCTTTCCTTTCTCAAGGCGGGGCTTTACTACGCCGACCTGATCAGCACGGTGAGCCCCGGCTACGCGCGCGAGATCCAGACGCCGGAGCTTGGCTTCGGCCTGGACGGGCTGCTGCGCGCGCGCGCGGCCGACCTGGTGGGCATCTTGAACGGCATCGACACCGAGCTGTGGGACCCGGCGCGCGATCCGCTGATCGCGCAGCGCTACGACGCCGAGTGGCTCGAGCGCAAGGCACCCAACAAGGCCGCGCTGCAGCGGGCCCTCGGTCTGCCGCAGACGGCGGGTGCGCCGCTGCTCGGCATGGCGAGCCGCCTGGTGCCGCAG
>JBOIFB010000082.1:0-11024 GCA_050741415.1 Burkholderiales bacterium
GTGCGAACCGCTAACCGCGCGCGCAATCCACCCAGAGTCGCGGCATCAGCGCCCGCCGCAGTTCGCGGGCATCGCGACGTTAGGGTAACCCCGGCAGCGCCAGCTCAGCGTGCCGCCCGCGAGCACAGGGGTGAGTCCGATCTCGATCGCGTTCTCCTTGTTCCAGCCGTGAATCGATCCGTTGTCCTGGACTACCCACTTGAACCCGCCGAGCTTCGAATCCGACCTCGGCGCCAGCTTAAGCCCCTTGCCGGCGCCCGCGAGAGTGCCAGCTTTTCCCGCCGTCGCAGCGACTTGCTGCTGCGCAGGCGCTGCGCCAGCGATCAATGCCCGAGCGGCCGCTTTCGATTCCGAGCTCTGCATCTGCGGCAGCACGATCGCCACCGCGATGAATCCGACCAGAGCCAATCCTGCTACGACCAACAACAAGATTCGCATCGCTTCCCCCGGATTCTTGCCACGCCCTTATTTGCGACTGTATCACGTGTCAAAAGGGCCTACACCATGCCCGGGCGAAGGCGCGAAAATGCGCCCGATGATCACACGTCACCTGTTGATCGAGGGTCTGGTGCAGGGTGTCGGCTACCGCGCTGCAATGCAGGTCGAGGCGGACCGATTGGGGCTGACCGGATGGGTTCGCAACCGCACGGACGGCAGCGTCGAGGCCGTCGCGCAGGGACTAGCCGAGTCGGTCGAGTGTATCATCGCCTGGGCGCGCCACGGGCCGCCCGCCGCCCGGGTCTGTGCGATTCACGTCGCCACGACGCAACCCGAATCCGAGGGCCGCTACACCCGATTCGAGCAACTTCCCACGACATAACGTGCTCAAGACGCCTTGCGACGCTTTAGCGCGTTTACGACCGAGAATTCCCAGGGGCGGCAGGCGACCAGCAGCGCCATTCCAATCCGGCGACCGGGCGGACCGGACGCATCCAGATCCGAAAATTCGTTGCATTCGGCGACCACACGCTCCAGCCTGCGCTTGAGCACGGCCGCGGATTCCACCGACATTTCCCGCGACTCGAAGCGCAGCAACTCGAGCGGCGCATCAAAGCGGGCCTGTAGGAATTCCTGCGTGACGCGCCGGCCATAGGCTTTCTTGACCGGGCCGCCCGCACGCCAGCGGAAGTCCTTCGGTACGCGCAGCCGCACCCGCTCGCCCGCTCCCCATTCGACGAGTTTCAGCCGCGCCAGCCGGGCCAACGCAAGGGTCAGGTCGGTCTTCGAGATCGCGAACTCCGAGACGATATCGACGAAGCGCCAACCGTTGTGAACCAGCCAGAAGACCGACAGAAGCCGCTCGTCTTTCGCGAGCGCGGTCTCCTGCTCGACGCTCATTTCGCCCGGACCCTGGTCCGCGCCCCGACTCATCCTCGCGACCTCGTAGAGATCAAGCTCCAGCACCGCCAGGATTTCGTCCAGCCGCGCCAGGGTGAACGTCCCGCGCGAGAACATGCGCTTGACGCTGGGCTCGGACAGGCCGACGGCGCGGGCGAGTTGCGCATAGGTCATGCCGCGCGCACGCAGGCACTTCTTCAACGCCTCGACGAATCGCGCCCTCGACGGCATGTCACTCAGAGTATCACAATGCAATACCTTTTCCATCCGTATTGCATTCACGCGACATGCCGACCAGCATTTGCCGGCACGCGTCGTGCAAGGGAGGGGAAAATGATCGCCACAATTGCCCCAGCCGGCGTTCGGGGTCCGGAGGTGCCGCGTCGGCACCGGGTGTACGTTCGTTCGGCACACGACCTGCGTCAAGCGATGCAGCACGCGCGTAACAGCGCCTTGCCGCTCGATGCTTCCGGGCTCGACCGCATCCTGCACCTCGACGTCGCGCGGCAGCTGCTGGAAGTACAGGCTGCCGCCCTCTGGTCGTCACTGGTCGATTACCTCGCGGCCTCGGCTCCGGAGCTTTCGGCGCTTGCCGCGGATCCAGGGCTGCCCGCTTCTGTCGAGCAAAGCGTGAGCGCAAACGCAGCGGGCCCCGATGGGCGCCCGATCTGCGCGCACGTAGAAGCGCTGACGCTGGTGACCGCGGACGGCGAGCTGCGGCGCGCAAGCCGGGATTCGAACCGCGAGCTGTTCGCACTCGCCCTCGGCGGACAGGGCGTGATCGGCATACCGTACAGCGTGACGCTGCGCCTCGAGTCGCTGCGCAAGAGCTGCTCGGCGCCCCGTTCCGACCTTCGAGTCGCAGGCTGTACGCCCCTTCTGCGGAGCGAGTCCGACCTCACGCTGCTGCTGCCGCCTGAGCGTCTCGATGCGCTGTTCGATCGGCTGCGTGACAAGGCCGCCGAGTGGCGCGTTCCGATCGTCGGCACTGCGGTGCGTCGTACGCAGGTAGAGGAGGAAACCATGTTGCGCTGGGCACGCCGGGAGTACGCCGAAGTCAGACTCAGCCTCGCGCCGCCGTCCGTCCTCGGTGCTCGAGTGCGCGCGGCGCAGGCGCGCCGCGAGCTGATCGATACCGCTGTGGCGCGAGGGGGCGCCTTTGCGCCCGCGAACATCTTCGACGCCTCCCCCGCGCAGGCTGAAGCCTGCTACCCGCAGCTCAAGATGTTCCTGGCCGAGAAGCGGCGGCTCGATCCCGCCGAGCGGCTATACAACCCCTGGTACCGGCACGCACGGGCCCTGCTAAGCCGTGATCCGGTGACCGTACGCTGGGGGTAGAGATCAGGCTGAGGCCCCGATCGCGTAGATCACCTGCACGTTTTCCGGCGCGAGCCAGCGCGAAAGCTGCTCCAGCAGTTCGGCGTCGAGGCGCACGCGCCATGCCTCCCCCAGCGCAACATCGCACGACGCGAACCCGTTAACGTAGTGCACGAATACCGAGCACGCTCCGCCACCCGCGCCGCGGTAGGGCGAGAGCACTTCTACCAGGCGCCTGGCGTCCGCCCTTCCGTTCATGTCGAGGCGCAGGCGTGCGGCAAAGCGCTCACGCACGGCGGCCAAATCCAGCAGCTCCTCCGCGGTCACGCGAAAGCCGCCGGAAAACTCGTCGCGTTGTACTTTGCCCTGCACCACGAGCAGCGCATCCTCCTTAAGCTTGTCACGATGCTTTTCGACCAATTCGTTGAACACCGTGACTTCCAGCTGCGCGCTGCCGTCGTCCAGCACCACCACCATCATCCGCCCGCGCCGCGTCATCTGATTGCGCGCCGAGGCGACGATGCCTGCAAGCCATGGACGACCGTCCGTCGGCCGCACATTCGCCAGCGGCAAACGCGAAAAGTGCGCGAGATCGCGCTCGTAGACCGAAAAGAGATGGCCCGAAAAGCAAAAACCCAGTGCGGTCTTCTCTTCCATCAGCCTTTGCTTCTCATCCCAGGGTGGCGACGCGACCAGCGCGAGCGCCCCGCTATGGGCTGCCTCGGCGTCGCCGAACAAGCTGACCTGTGCCGCCTGCCGCTCGGCCTGTTCCGCCGCCCCCATTGCTCGGCCCACCGTCGCGAGAACGCTGGCGCGGTTGGGCGCCAGCGAATCGAACGCGCCCGCGCGCACCAGCGCCTCGATCGCGCGCCGATTCACCGCACGCTTGTCGACCCTGTGGCAAAAATCGAACAGGTCGACGAATGCTCCCGATTCGCGCGCCTGCACGATCGCCTCGACCGCCGATTCGCCCGTGCCGCGCACCGCGCCAAGACCATAGCGGATCGTCTGGCCGTCCACCGGCACGAAGCGGTACGACGCGGCGTTCACATCCGGCGGCAGGATGCGCAGGCCGTTCTCGAGGCAGTCCTCGTGAATGCTGCGCACCTTGTCGGTGTCGTCCATCACGGCCGAGAAGTTGGCCGCCATGAAGGCTGCGGGATGGCGCCTTTTCATGTAAGCGGTCTGATATGCGACCAGCGCGTAGGCGGCGGCGTGCGACTTGTTGAATCCGTAGCCGGCGAATTTCTCCATCAGGTCGAAAAGCTGCGTCGCCCTGCCTTTGGACAGGCCGTTTCGCTCTGCACCCGAGACGAAGATGTCGCGGTGCTCTGCCATTTCGTCGGCCTTCTTCTTTCCCATTGCACGACGCAGCAGGTCGGCGCCGCCCAGCGTATACCCGCCGATCACCTGGGCGATCTGCATCACCTGCTCCTGGTAGATCATGATCCCATAGGTCGGCCCGAGAATTGGCTCCAGGCGCGGGTCCAGATACTCGACCCGCTGCTGGCCGTGTTTGCGCGCGATGAAGTCGGGAATAAGGTCCATCGGCCCCGGCCGGTACAGCGCAACGAGAGCGATGATGTCTTCGAAGCGGTCGGGTCGCGCGCGCTTGATCAGATCGCGCATACCGCGCGATTCGAGCTGAAACACCGCGGTCGTGTTGCCCGAGGACAGCAACGCATAGGTTTCAGGATCGTCGAGCGGGATGCGTTCGAGCGAGAAATCGGCTTGTCCGAGTCCGCGCGCGAAGCGCTCGGCCCAATCGAGTATCGTCAACGTCGTCAGGCCGAGAAAGTCGAACTTGACCAGGCCGATGGCTTCGACGTCGTCCTTGTCGAGCTGCGATATGACGTTGGTCGTGCCCTCGGCCGCATAGAGCGGGCAGAAATCCGTCAACTTGCCGGGCGCGATCAGCACGCCGCCGGCGTGCATGCCCACGTTGCGGGTCAGCCCTTCCAGCTTTCCGCCGAGCGCGAGCAATTCCCTGACCTCGTCTTCCTTCTGCTCGCGCTCGGCCAGCAGAGGCTCCATCTCGCGCGCGTCCTGCAGCGTGATGGTCTTGCCGGGTTGGAACGGAATCAGCTTCGCGATCTGATCGCAGAAGTTGTAACCGAGATCGAGCACACGGCCGGTGTCGCGCACCACGGCGCGCGCGGCCATAGTGCCGAACGTTGCGATCTGCGACACGCTGTCCTCGCCATAGCGCTGGCGCACGTAGTTGATCACCTTGTCGCGCCCGTCCTGGCAGAAGTCGATGTCGAAGTCGGGCATCGACACCCGCTCCGGATTGAGGAAGCGCTCGAACAGGAGGTCGTACCTGAGCGGGTCCAGGTCCGTGATGCCGAGCGAGTAGGCGACCAGCGATCCCGCGCCCGAGCCGCGCCCGGGTCCCACCGGTACGCCGTGCGTTTTCGCCCAGTTGATGAAATCGGCGACGATGAGAAAGTAGCCTGCAAAGCCCATCTGTACGATGGTTGCGATCTCGAACTCGAGCCGCGCGCGATAGCGCGGCACCTGGCGCTCGCGCCCGGCCGCGTCGGGGAACAGCTTCTCCAAGCGCGCGGCGAGCCCGGCCCCGGCCTGCTGCGCGAGATAGTCGTCGAGCGTTACTCCCGGTGGGGTGGGAAAAGCTGGCAGGCGGCTCTTGCCGAGTTCGATCTCCAGATTGCAGCGACGAGCGATCTCGACCGAATTCTCGAGCGCCTGCGGAATGTCGGCAAACAGCAGCGCCATCTCCTCCTGGGTCTT
The DNA here is from genome assembly GCA_050741415.1 of Burkholderiales bacterium. Lineage (GTDB taxonomy): Bacteria > Pseudomonadota > Gammaproteobacteria > Burkholderiales > SG8-39 > DAHVFK01. The sequence goes on from JBOIFB010000082.1 coordinate 5,407, forward strand.
GAAGTGCTGCTCCGGAGTGAACAGGCGCGGCCGGCGTTGATCGCCCAGCACGTAGCCTTGCGCGATACACACCCGCGCCTCGTGCGCCTTGAAATCGCCCGGGTCGAGGAACTGGACCGGATGGGCCGCTACCGCCGGCAGGCCGAGCTGCGACGCGAGCTCGACCGAGCGCGCCAACAGCGCTTCTCCGTGCGGCAGGCCCGCGCGCTGAAGCTCGACGTAATACCGGTCCGGAAAGAGCGCCTGCCAGCCGCGCGCCAGGCGTTGGGCGGCCTCGGAGTTCCCGGCGGCCAGCGCCTGGCCGACGTCGCCAGCGCTAGCCCCCGACAGTACGATCAAACCTTCCGTGCTCCGTTCCTCGAGCCAGGCGCGGGCAATCTCCGCGCGCGCGCGATACTGATTGACGAGCCACGCCCGCGAGAGCAGCTCCGACAGCCGCAAATAGCCCGCATGGGAGGCGCACAGCATGACGACCCGGTGGGGCTTGTCGCGGTCGGCATCGTTCTGGATCCAGCAGTCCGCACCGATGATCGGCTTGACGCCCGCAGCACGTGCAGCCTTGTAGAACTTCACCATGCCGAACACGTTTGCCGCATCCGTGATCGCCAGCGCCGGCATCCTGTCCGACGCGGCGCGCGCGACCGCATCGTCGAGGCGGACGATTCCGTCCGTCACCGAGTACTCGCTGTGCAAGCGGAGATGGACGTAGCGCGGCGCGGCCATGGATCGGAAAAATTCTAACACCGCAGTGCTTCGGGGCAACCGCTAACATTGCGAGCCTATGCCGCCCGCCGCCACCCGAACCCTCGCCCAAACGGGCATTGCGCTCGCCGCGCTGCTCGCCGGGGCGACCTGCATCGCACTATCACTCATCTGGGTGCGCCTGTCCGAAACCGGTCTCACCGCCGCGGCGTTCTGGCGCGTCGCGCTCGCGTCGCCAGCGCTGTGGCTGCTGCGACCTTGCGCGCGCGGCTCCGTCCTGCCCCCGATCAGACACAGGAAGCTGCTGCTAGCCCCCGGGATTGCCTTCGCGGGCAGGATCGTCGTCCTGGTCGGTATATACCTCTCGCGCAGAGGCTCGAGCTAGACGACGACGCAGTCGGATTGTTCACCCGGGTGAGCCTCGATGCGCCCGATCTCGAACACCGTTTCTCCTTCAGCCTGCAAAAGCGCGACTGCGCGTGCCGCGTCGGCAGCGGCCAAGCATACGACCAGTCCAATGCCGCAGTTGAACACGCGGACCATCTCGTCCTCGGCGACACCGCCATGCTCTTTCAACCAGGCAAACAGCGCCGGGCGCGGCCATGACCGCGCTGTGACGACCGCGCGCGTCGCTTGCGGCAGCATGCGCGGCACGTTACCCGTGATTCCGCCGCCGGTGATATGCGCCATGCCCTTGACTGGCACGGCCTCGATCAGCTTCAGCACCGATCTGACATAGATCCGGGTCGGCTCGAGAAGCGCATCGGCCAGTGTGCGACCGTGAAAATCCGCGCGCAGGTCCGCCCGCGTGCGCTCCAGGATCTTCCTCACTAGCGAATAGCCGTTGGAGTGCGCGCCGCTCGACGCGAGACCGAGTAGGGCGTCGCCCGGCCGGATGTCGCGCCCGCCGATGATCTTGTCTTTTTCCACTACACCGACGCAGAAGCCCGCCAGATCGTATTCGCCCGAGGGATACATGCCCGGCATCTCGGCGGTTTCGCCGCCGATCAGCGCGCAGCCGGCGAGCTCGCAGCCGCGCGCAATCCCCTTCACCACTTCTGCTGCAACACCTTTGTCGAGCTTGCCGCAGGCAAAGTAGTCGAGGAAGAACAGCGGCTCGGCACCCTGCACCAGAACGTCGTTCACGCTCATCGCCACCAGGTCGACGCCCACCGTGTCGTGGCGCCGCGTCGCGAAAGCGAGCTTCAGCTTCGTGCCTACGCCATCCGTGCCGGACACGAGCACCGGATGGCGGTACTTGGCCGGGATCTCGCACAGTGCGCCAAAGCCGCCGATGCCAGCCAGAACCTCCGGACGCATGGTGCGAAGGGCAAACGGCCTGATCGCGTCAACGAGCGAATCGCCAGCATCGATGTCGACGCCCGCATCGCGGTAGGAAAGACCGTCCGGCATAGGAAGATGTATGCGGCGTTGCGCCGCAGCTGCGTGATAAAGTTTCGCGTTTCGAGGGATTCTACCCCGCAATGGGCACACCGGTGTTCGCCGAACCCCAGCTCTGGACCTGGGCCGCCATTGCGGTCGCGGCAGGCTGGTTGGTATGGATATTGTCGCCCATTCTCGCGCCGTTCCTGCTCGCCGCCATCCTCGGGTACATCCTCGACCCGATGGTCGACAAGCTGACTGGTCGTCGCCTGCCGCGCACGCTCGCGGTCGTGCTGGTGCTGGTGCTGGTACTGGCGCTGGTGACGGCGCTGATGCTTGTGGTGCTGCCGCTGCTCTACAAGGAGCTGCGCCTGCTGGCGGACAAGCTGCCGGGTTTTCTGGCCTGGGTCAACGAGCACCTGGCGCCATGGCTCAAGGCTCACCTGGGGATCGAGTTCCAGCTCGATACGGCCAGCGTGCGCGAGGTTGCCTCTGAGTTCTTGGCCGGCAATCAGGACGTTGCGGCGCGGCTTCTTGGCTCTATAAAGATCGGCGGCCTCGCGCTCATAGCATTCATCGTCAACCTCCTGCTGGTCCCGGTGGTGTTGTTCTACCTGCTGCGCGACTGGAACACCTTTCTGGCGCGCGTCGACAACATGATCCCGCGCCAGCTGCACGCGAAGGTGCGTGAGCTGCTGTGCGAGATAGACGCCGTGCTGGCCGAATTCCTGCGCGGACAATTCTTCGTCATCCTGGTCATGTGCGTCTACTACGTGACCGCACTCTGGCTCGCGCGACTCCAGTTCGCGCTGCCCATCGGAATCATTACCGGGGTCCTGGTGTTCATTCCCTATGTTGGAGCGCTAACCGGCTTCGTGCTCGGTACAATCGCCGCGTTGATGCAATTCGACAGCGGCGCCGGGCTGCTGTGGGTGTGGCTCGCGTTCGCCGTCGGGCAGGCGCTCGAGGGCACCACGGTGACGCCGCTGCTGGTGGGCGAACGCATAGGCCTGCATCCTGTCGCAGTGATCTTCGCCCTGCTGGCGTTCGGGCAGATATTCGGTTTCTTCGGCGTGCTGCTCGCGCTGCCGGCGAGCGCGGCGCTGCTGGTCGGGCTACGTCATCTGCGCCGCGCGTATCTCGATAGCGCTCTGTACCGCGAGGGGCCGCGCTAGCGCATGCAGCAACTGCCGCTCGCCATCTCCCCCGTTCCCGCACCGACGTTCGGGAACTTCATCGAAGGCGCAAACGCCGAGGCGCTGATGAGGGTGCGAGAGCTCGCCGAGGGACGCCTGAGCGAGACGGTGCTCTATCTCTGGGGAGAAGCGGGCAGCGGGCGCAGCCACCTGTTGCGCGCCGCCGCCACCGCCGCTGCGACCGATCGCGAGCTGGTGGTAGCGGACGATGTCCAGACGCTCGACGAGCCGGCTCAGATCGCACTCTTCAACGCGATCAACCGGGCACGCGAGAGCCGTGGCGCGGTGCTCGCCGCGGGAGACGCGCCGCCAGTCCGGCTCGCGTTGCGCGAGGACTTGCGCACCCGGCTCGGCTGGGGGCTTGTGTACCAGCTCAAGTCGCTTACCGACGAAGACAAGGCACGCCACCTGCGAGCAGAGGCCGAGCGGCGCGGACTTCGGCTGTCCGACGAGGTAATCCGGTATCTGCTGAATCGCTTGCCGCGCGACCTGGTCAGCCTGAACGCGGCGCTCGAATTGCTCGACCAATATTCGCTTTCGCACCAACGGCACATCACGCTGCCCCTGGTGCGCGAGGCGCTGAAAGCGGATTGACGATGAACTTGGCGTTGTTCGATCTCGACAACACACTTCTCGCCTGCGACAGTGACTACGAGTGGGGTCAGTTCCTGGTCGACCGCGGCGTTCTGGAACGGGAAGTCTACGAGCGCCAGAACAGGGTCTACTACGATCAGTACGTGGCAGGCACGCTCGACATCCACGAGTACCTGGGTTTCGCGCTGCGGCCGCTGGCGCAGCACACCGCCGACGAACTGGCACGCTGGCACGCCGATTTTATGCGCTCGTGCATTGTGCCGAGCATCGGCTCGCCGGCGCGGGAACTGGTGCGAGGCCACCGCGAGGCTGGCGACTTGTGCGCAATCGTCACGGCGACCAACAGCTTTGTTACCAGGCCGATCGCGAGCGAGTTCGGAATGCAGCACCTCATCGCCACGGAGCCCGAAATGCGTGACGGGCACTTCACCGGCCGCGTCGAGGGCACGCCCTGCTTCCGCAACGGCAAGATCCAGCGCGTCGAGCAATGGCTCGCCCAGCAGGGTCGCGCGCTGGCGGACTTCGCATCCAGCACGTTCTACAGCGACTCGCACAACGACCTGCCGCTGCTCGCGCGGGTGACCCGCCCGGTGGCGGTCGATCCTGACCCGCAGCTGGCGGCCGAGGCACGCCGGCGCGGCTGGGCCGTAATCTCCTTACGCGGGTAAAATCCGAGCCTCGCATGATCAAGAGATTCATCCGCCGCGTTCTCGGGCTGGGTTCAGCGGGGTTGCTCAGAGTGCCGCGCGAAAGGCACCGTCTGGCGCGCGGCGCAATCAGTCAGGCAGCCCTGAAGACCTGCGACGGCCTGCGCGAGGCGGGCTTCGCGGCTTACGTGGTCGGCGGGGCGGTTAGGGACCTGTTGCTCGGTATCGAGCCGAAAGACTTCGACGTTGCCACAGACGCTCGGCCCGAGCAGGTCAAACCACTGTTCCGCCGCGCCCTCTTGATCGGCCGGCGGTTCCGCCTGGTGCATGTCGTGGTCGGCCAGGAGACGGTGGAGGTTTCGACCTTTCGCGCCGCCGACCCTGAGACCGCGGAGAAGAACGAGCACGGGCGGGTGCTGCGCGACAACGTGTTCGGCTCGCAGGAAGAAGACGCTCGACGGCGCGATTTCACCGTGAATGCCCTGTACTTCGATCCTGCAACCGAGGAGATCGTCGACTACCACGGCGGGCTCGCCGACCTGCGCAAGCGCGTGCTGCGCATGATCGGCGATCCCGAAACGCGCTTTCGCGAGGACCCGGTCAGGATGCTGCGCGCGGTGCGCCTTGGCGCCAAGCTGGGCCTGACGCTCGACCCGGCGACGCGCGCACCGATCAAGCAGCTCGCGCCGCTGCTCGAGATGGTGCCGCCGGCGCGGCTGTTCGACGAGATGCTCAAGCTCCTGCTTTCCGGTCATGCCAGCGCCTGCCTGCGGCAGCTGCGTGAAGACGGGCTACATAACGGGCTGTTGCCGCTGCTGGACGTTATCCTGGAGCAGCCGCTGGGAGAGCGCTTCGTCACCCTCGCGTTGGCCCAGACCGACGAGCGGGTGCGCACGGACCGGCCGGTATCCCCTGCGTTCCTGTTCGCCGCTTTGCTCTGGCACGAGGTGCTGGCAGCCTGGAAAGCGCACCAGGGACGCGGCGAGCGGCCGCTGCCGGCGCTCGAGGCGGCGATGGACGACGTGCTCAACGCGCAGTGCGAGAAGCTCGCCATCACGCGCAGGCTCACCGCGACCATGCGCGAAGTCTGGATCAT
>JBOIFB010000083.1:0-10942 GCA_050741415.1 Burkholderiales bacterium
GCGCAGGCGCGGCGCAGGTCCGCGTTTTCGGCGACGAGATTGAGCGCGTCGGCATCGAGCACGCAGGGCAGATCGCTCGCGATTACCGCTCCGACCAGGGTTTCGGCGCGCTCGCCCTGGCCCAGGCCGGGGCCGACCACGAATGCGTCGACCTCCAGGCCGAGCGCCTCGTCGGGATGGCGCAGCATCAGCTCGGGCGCGACCGGATCGAGCGCGGGCACGTCGTGCGCGAGCAGGCCGCAGTAGACGCGCCCGGCGCCGAGCCCGAGCGCGGCGCGCCCGGCGAGCAGCGCCGCGCCGGCCATCCCGTCGGCGCCGCCCAGGATCGCGACCGATCCGGCCATGCCCTTGTGGAAGTTGCGCGGCCGCGGCGCGAGCGCAGAGGCGAACAGCTCCGGCCCCGCGACCCAGCCCGCGGGCGCGATGAGCGCGCTTGCGTCCAGGCCGAGATCGGCCACGCTCACTTCGCCGCAATGGTCCGGCCCGTCGAGCGTGAGCAGCCCCGGTTTGAGCGCGATGAAGGTCAGCGTGTGCGTGGCGCGCAGCGCGCTGCCCAGCACGCGCCCGGTGTCGGACTCGATCCCGCTCGGCACATCGAGCGCCAGCACCGGACAGGACTGCGCGCTCGCGTAGGCCGCGAGCTTTGCGTAGTCGCCCTCGAGCGCTCGCGCGAGGCCGATGCCGAACAGGCCGTCGATCACCAGGCTCCAGCGCGCGTTCGGCGGCAGCTCGGCCGGCGAGGTTGCGAGCGTGACGCGAAAGAACATCGCCCGCAGGCGCTCGGCGGCGATGCGCGCGTCGCCGCCGTTGTTGCCCGGGCCGGCCAGCACCAGGACGTCCTTGCCGCGTCCATCCGCGAGGCGCGCGGCGAGCGCGGCCGCCGCCTCGCCCGCGCGCTGCATCAGGGGCGGCGAGACGTCCCCGGCAGCGCGCTCGATGCGGCGGATCTCATCGGTGGTGTAGACGGGACCGTTGATTGACACGCTCGGGCGTCTTCTCTCAGAATCGACAACTATATGTTATAGGTCGTACTCGAGTTGCGGAATCCGCTTCCGCCAACAAGCTTTCAGGAGGAGACTGAAAAATGAAAAGGCTACTTTTATCGGCGGCCATGCTGGCCGCGTTCGGCGCGAGCGCCGCTGCCATGGCCGCGGACGCAGTCAAGATCGGCGTGATCATGCCCCTGTCGGGCAACTCCGCGAGCGCGGGCAAGGCGGCGGTCGCGGCGATAGAACTCGCGGCGCAGATCGTGAACGAGGCCCATCCCGAGCTGAAGAACCTGCCGCTCGCCACCGGCCGCGGACTGCCGAACCTGGGCGGCGCCAAGGTCAAGCTGATCGTGGCCGACCACCAGGGCAATCCGAGCGAGGGCCAGAGTCAGACCTTGCGCCTGATCACCCAGGACCGCGTGGTCGCCATGCTCGGCAGCTATCACTCTTCGGTCTCGCTTACCGCAACTGCGGTCGCCGAGCGCTACGGCATACCGTTCGTCGTCGGCGATTCGGTGGCGGCCAACATTACCGGTCGCGGCTTCAAGTGGACCTTCCGTACCACCCCGATCGCGGGCGACTTCGCCAACAACTACATGGATTTCCTCGCCGACCTGAAGAAGGCCGGCCATCCGGCGAGCAACATCGCGGTGGTGCACGAGAACACCGACTACGGCACCTCGGTCGCCGGCACCGTGGACAGCGCCGCCAAGGCGCACGGTATGCACGTGGTCGCCGACATTTCCTACAACGCGAACGGCGCTGACGTTTCCGCCCAGGTGCTGCAGCTCAAGGAGAAGAATCCGGACGCGATCATCTTCATCGCCTACACCTCCGACTCGATCCTGTACATGAAGACGATGAAGAGCCTGGACTATCTGCCCAAGTTCGTGATCGGCGACGATTCGGGCTTCTCCGATCCGGCGTTCATCACTGCGGTCGGCAACCTCGCCCAAGGGGCGCTCAATCGCAGTGCCTGGGACATCGGCCCCAAGGACAGCACCACCTGGCGCATCAACGAGATGTACAAGGCCAAGACCGGCCGCGACCTCGACGACACCAGCGGGCGCGACATGCAGGCGGCGTTCACGCTGATGGACGCGATCAATCGCGCCGGCTCGACCAAGCCGGAGGCGATCCGGGCGGCGCTGCAGGCGACCGACCTGAAGCCTGACCAGCTCATGATGGGCTACCGCGGGGTGAAGTTCGACCAGACCGGGCAGAACACGCTGGCGGCGACCTACCTGATCCAGCTGATCGGCGACAAGTACGTCGCCGTGTGGCCCGAGTCGGCCGCGCAGCACGCGCTGATCTATCCGTTCAAGGGCTGGAAATAAGGGCTGGGCCACGCCATCCGCTGTGGGCCGCACAGCGTGATGATCCTGCTGCAGGTGGTCGTAGCCGGTCTCCTCATCGGGGCCGTCTACGCGCTTTTTTCGTCCGGCCTCACGCTGGTGTGGGGCATGATGAACGTGATCAACTTCGCCCACGGCGAGTTCGTCATGCTCGGCATGTACGTCGCCTTCTGGGCCTTCACCCTGGCCCACCTGGGGGTGGCGAGCTTCAGCGCGGCGGCGGCGGTGGCCTTGTTCATGCTCGGGGTCCTGGTCTATCTCGGGCTCATCCGGCACGTCATGCGCGGGCCGATGCTGGCGCAGATCCTGTCCACGTTCGGCTTGCTGCTGGTGCTGCGCTACGCGGCTTTCTGGGCTTTCGGCGCGAACGTCGTCAGCCTGCCCGACGGAATCCTCGGCCCGAGCCTGAACGTCGGCGGAATCCTGCTCAGCGCGCCCAAGCTGGTGGCCGGCGTGGTCGCCCTGGCGGTCACCATCGGCATGCACCTGCTGCTGACCCGCACCATGCTCGGCAGCCGGATCCTGGCGGTGGCGGAGGACCGCGACGCGGCCATGCTGATGGGCATCCGGCCCGACCGCATGCAGGCGATCGCCTGGGGCCTCTCGGGCGCGAGCGCGGGAATCGCCGGCGCGCTGATCGCCACCTTCTTCCCGATCTCGGCCACCGTGGGTGAGTCGCTTGGCCTGATCGCCTTCGTGGTGGTGACCTTCGGCGGTTTCGGCAGCGTTCTGGGGGCGATGATTGCGGGCCTCATCATCGGCCTGATCGAATCGCTCTCGGCGTTCTATGTTGGACCGGTGTACCAGGACGTCTTCGTTTACGCGCTGTTCGTGCTGGTGCTCTGGGTCAGGCCGCGCGGCCTGATGGGGAAAGCCTGATGCGCCGTGCCGGCTGGGTTGTGCTCGGCACGGTGCTGTTGCTGTTTCCGCTCAGCTTCAACAACCCGTACTACGAGCAGCTCGGCTCACTCGTGCTGCTGGCCGCGATTTCGGCCTCGGCCTGGAACCTGATCGGCGGCTACGCGGGGCAGGTATCGGTCGGCAACGCCGTGTTCTTCGGCGCCGGCGCCTACATGCCGCTGCTGTTCTACAAACTGTGGCAGGTAAGCCCGCTGCTCGGCTTTCCTGCCGGCATCGCGGTCAGCCTCGCGATCGCCGTGGTGATCGGGATCCCGACCCTCCGGCTGAGCGGCCACTACTTCAGCATGGCGACCATCGCGGTGGCGGAGCTGGTCCGCATCGTGGTGAGCAATTGGGACTTCCTCGGCGCGGCGATCGGCCTTACCGGTCCGGCGACGCCGCGCGGCTGGTGGGATCTGGTGTTTCGCAGCTCGGTGCCGTACTACTACATGTATCTCGCCGTGCTGGTGACGGTGCTTGCGGTCACCTACGGCATCCAGCGCAGCCGCTTCGGCTACTACCTGCGCGCGATCCGCGGCAGCGAGCGGGCAGCGCGCAGTCTGGGCGTGCCGGTGAGGCGCTACAAGCTGTACGCGTTCATGCTTAGCGCGACCTTCACCTCGCTCGCCGGGTCCCTGTACGTGGTCAAGTTCGGCTTCATCGATCCGGGCAGCGGCTTCGGCATCTTGGTGTCGATCAACATGGTGCTGATCGCGGCGCTCGGCGGCGCCGGGCGCCTGTTCGGGCCGCTGCTCGGGGCGGCGATCCTGATCCCGCTGCAGACCGAGACCAACAATCTTTTCGGCGGCGGCGGCACTGGCCTGACCTATATCCTGTACGGCGGGATCATCGTGCTGATCGCCCGCTTCGAGCCGGGCGGGCTGCTGGAGATGTGGGACCGCCTGCGCGCACGGCGGAGCTCGCGTGCTGCTTAGGGCCCAGGACCTGTGCATGGATTTCGGCGGCTTTCGCGCCGTTTCGGGTGCCTCGCTCGAGATCGCCGAGGGCGAGATCATCGGCCTGATTGGCCCGAACGGAGCTGGCAAGTCGACTTTCTTCAATTGCCTGGTGGGCGATCTGACCCCCACCGGCGGGCGGGTGCTTTTGAACGACCACGACGTCACGCGGGCCTCGCCCGAGACTCACGCCAGGCTGGGCATCGGCCGCAGCTTCCAGGTCCCGGCCACGTTCGAGGATTTGACCATACTCGAGAACGTGATGGTGGGTGCCTTCCTGCGCCACGCCCGCGTGCGCGAGGCGCGCGCCGAGGCGCGTCGCGTGCTCGAACTCACCGGTCTCGAAGCGCTCGCCGACCAGAAGGCGAAGAGCCTCGGAACGCCGGGGCGCAAGCGGCTCGAGATCGCGCGGGTGCTGGCGACCGGACCCAAGCTGATGCTGCTCGACGAAGCGCTTGCCGGCCTGACCCCGGTCGAGGTGAGGCAGGCGATTGAGCTGGTGCGCAGGATTCACCGCTCCGGCATCACCCTGGTCATCGTCGAGCACGTAATGGAGGTCATCCTGACCCTGACCGAACGGGTGGTGGTGTTCAATCAGGGCAGGGTGATCGCGCGCGGCACCCCGACTGAGGTGGTAAACAACGAGGCGGTTATCGACGCCTACCTCGGACACTCCCATGCCCGCCGCCACGGCAGGCAAGCCTGAGCACGCCATGGATCTGCTTAAGGTCGAACATCTCGCGGTGCACTACGGCGACCTGGTCGGGGTGGCCGACGTTTCGATCGAGGTCAGGCCGGGCACTATCGTGGCTCTGCTGGGCTCGAACGGAGCCGGCAAGACGACGACCCTGAACGCCATTGCCGGGCTGGTGCCGGCGAGCAGCGGATCCATCGAGTGGTGCGGCGAGAGCATCGCGCGCGAGCCGGCCTACGCGATCGTGCGCAAGGGGCTCGCCCTGTCGCCCGAGGGCTGGCGCCTGTTCACCGGCCAGACCGTGCAGCAAAACCTGCTGCTCGGCACCACGCCGCTCGCCGACCGCAGGCGTGTGCCGGAGCTGCTGCAGCGGGTCTATGCGCTGTTTCCCCGCCTCGAGGAGCGGCGGCAGCAGCGGGCGGGCACCCTGTCCGGAGGCGAGCGCCAGATGCTGGCGCTCGGCCGCGCGCTGATGGGCGCGCCGAAGATCCTGCTGCTCGATGAGCCGAGCCTAGGGCTCGCCCCGGCGATCGTCGAGAGCCTGTACGAGACTCTCGGCCGCCTGCACGAGCAGGGCCTCACCCTGCTGATCGCCGAGCAGTCGATCCAGCTCGCGCTCGAGGTCGCCGACTACGCCTACGTGCTGCAGACCGGTCGCACCGCGCTCGAGGGACCCGCCGAGCGCCTCACCATCGATCCGCAGGTCCAGCGCATCTACCTCGGGCTCGAGGCCGCCGACGCGGGCGACTGAGCCGTTCAGGCCGCCTGCGCGATCTCACGCAGCACGCTTTCGGCGAGCGCTAGGCTGGCGGTGAGCCCGGGCGATTCGATGCCGAACAGATTCACCAGCCCGGGCACGCCGTGCTCGCGCGGGCCCTGGAGCACGAAATCCGCCGCGGGTTCGCCCGGCCCGGAGATCTTCGGCCTGATGCCGGCGTAGCCCGGCGCGAGCGCGCCCTCGGGCAGCCCGGGCCAGTAGCGCCGGATCGCGGCATAGAAGCGCTCGCCGCGGGCCGGGTCGACCCGGTAGTCGACCGCGTCGACCCATTCCACGTCCGGACCGAAGCGCGCCTGCCCGCCGAGATCGAGCGTGACGTGCACGCCCAGCCCGCCCGGCTCGGGCACCGGGTAGACCAGGCGCGAGAACGGCGCGCGGCGCGTGAGCGCGTAGTAGTTGCCCTTGGCGTACAGCTCGCGCGGGGCGAGCGCCTCGGAGTAGCCGTCGATGCGCCGCGCCACGCTCGGCGCCGTGATCCCCGCGCTATTCACGAGAATTCTCGTTTCTATCTGCGTGGGCTGCGCGCCCCCGACCGAAAGGCGAAAACCCGATCGTATGACTTCCGCCCGTTCAAGGCGGCTCCTGAGGGCGAGCGCGGCGCCATGGTCCTCGGCCTCGCCCAGGCAGGCGAGCATCAGCGCGTGGCTGTCGATGATTCCGGTCGAGGGCGAGTGCAGCGCGGCGACGCAGCGCAGCTCGGGCTCCCACGCGAGGGCCTGCGCGCGGGTCACGAAATCGACTTCGGGCACGCCGTTGGTGTGCGCACGGGCGCGGATGCGCTCGAGCTCGCCGCGCTGGGCCTCGTCGGCCGCGACGATCAGCTTGCCGCAGCGCCGGTGCGGCACGCCGCGCGCGGCGCAGTACTCGTACAGGCGCCGGCGTCCGGCGATGCAGCTCTCGGCCTTGAGCGAGCCCGCGGGATAGTAGATGCCGGCGTGGATGACCTCGGAGTTGCGCGAGCTGGTGTGGCTGCCGATCGCGTCCTCGGCTTCCAGGATCACGACTTCGCGCCCCGCGCGCGCCAGCGCGCGCGCGACCGCCAGTCCCACCACCCCGGCGCCGACCACCACCGCTTCGATCTTGTCCATGGCACGCGGAATAGAGGCGGGCGCCAATGTATCACGACTAGAATCGCGTTTTCACGGCCCAGGATGAGCGCGTGCCCGGCTGGCAGTTCTGGATCGACCGCGGCGGCACCTTCACCGACGTGGTCGCGCGGCGCCCCGACGGCGCGCTGGTCACGCACAAGCTGCTGTCCGAGGATCCCGGACGCTACGCCGACGCCGCGCTCGCCGGCATCCGCCGCGTGCTCGGGCTGGAGGACGGACAGGCGATCGAGCCGGGAACCGTCGACGCGGTGAAGATGGGCACCACGGTCGCGACCAATGCGCTGCTCGAGCGCAAGGGCGAGCGCTGCGCGCTGTTCATCACCAAGGGCTTCCGCGACGCGCTGCGCATCGCCTACCAGAACCGGCCGCGCCTGTTCGAGCGCCGCATCGTGCTGCCCGAGATGCTCTACGCGAAGGTGGTCGAGATCGAGGAGCGGGTCGGCGCGCACGGCGACGTTGTGCTGCCGTTGAAACTGGAAAATGCTTTTTTGGAGCTCAAGGCGGTCTACGACGAAGGCTTTCGCTCGATCGCGATCGTGTTCATGCACGCCTACCGCTTCCCCGAGCATGAAGCGAAGGTCAGACAGATCGCGGCCGGGATCGGCTTCACTCAAATCTCGGTCTCGCACGAAGTCAGCCCGCTGATGAAGCTGGTCGGGCGCGGCGATACCACGGTGGTGGACGCCTACCTGTCGCCGATCCTGCGCCGCTACGTCGACGGCGTGGCGGCCGAGCTCGCCGGGGTGCGGCTGCTGTTCATGCAGTCAAACGGCGGGCTGGCCGACGCGCGCCGCTTCCAGGGCAAGGACTCGATCCTGTCCGGTCCGGCGGGCGGCATCGTCGGCGCGGTGCGTGCCTCGCTCGCAGCGGGCTTCGAGCGCATCATCGGCTTCGACATGGGCGGCACCTCGACCGACGTGTCGCACTGGGCGGGCGAGTTCGAGCGCGAGTTCGACGCCAAAGTGGCGGGCGTGAGGGTGCGGGCGCCGATGATGAGCATCCACACCGTCGCGGCGGGCGGCGGAAGCATCCTCCGCTTCGACGGCGCGCGCTACCGCGTCGGGCCGGATTCCGCCGGCGCCGACCCCGGGCCGGCGAGCTACCGCCGCGGCGGGCCGCTGACGGTGACCGACGCCAACGTGATGCTGGGCAAGATCCAGCCGCGCTATTTCCCGTCGCTGTTCGGACCCGGCGGCGATGAGCCGATCGATGCGTGCGCCGTGACCGAAAGATTCATTCAATTGACGAAAATAATCGCCGACGGACGCCCGCCGGAAGCGGTCGCCGAAGGCTTCGTCCAAGTCGCGGTCGGCAACATGGCGAACGCGATCAAGCAGATCTCGGTCCAGCGCGGCCACGACGTCACGCGCTACGCGCTGTGCTGCTTCGGCGGCGCAGCGGGGCAGCACGCCTGCCTGGTGGCCGACGCGCTGGCGATGAACACGGTCTTCATCCACCCGCTCGCGGGCGTGCTGTCGGCCTACGGCATGGGCCTCGCCGACCAGGTCGCGATGAGGGAGAAGTCGCTTGAGCTGGAATTGCATGAAGACAATATTCCGATTCTAAAAGACGAAATCGAAACCCTTTCGCAGGCCGCGCGGGAGGAGCTGCTGCGCCAGGGCGCCGAGGCCGGACGGGTGCGGGTGCTCAGGCGGGCGCACCTGAAATACGACGGCACCGACACTGCGCTTGCAGTGGCGCTCGGCGGCGCGGCGGAGATGACGGCCGAGTTCGAGGCCGCCTACCGCAAGCAATTCTCCTTTCTCATGCCCGGCCGCGCGCTGATCGTCGAAGCGCTGTCGGTCGAGGCGCTTGCGCCGGGGGAGGCGCCCCCGGAAGCGCCGCCGGCGGAGCAGGCGGCCGGCGCTCCGCGCGCGACGGAGAAGGTGCGCATGTTCAGCGGCGGCGCCTGGCGGCCGACGCCGCTCTACCGGCGCGAGGCGCTCGCGCCGGGGCAGGCGCTCGAAGGTCCGGCGATCATCGCCGAAGCGAACGCGACCACGGTGGTCGAGCCGGACTGGGGCGCGCGCGTCACCCCGCTCGGACACCTGGTGCTGGAGCGGGTCAGGCCGCGGCCGGTGCGCACGGCGATCGGGACGCGGGCCGACCCGGTGATGCTGGAGCTGTTCAACAACCTGTTCATGTCGATCGCCGAGCAGATGGGAGCGCGGCTGCAGAACACCGCCTACTCGGTGAACATCAAGGAGCGGCTCGACTTCTCCTGCGCGCTGTTCGACGGCCAAGGCGGGCTGATCGCGAACGCGCCGCACATGCCGGTGCACCTGGGTTCGATGGGCGAATCGGTCAAGACGGTGATGCGCGAAAACCGGGGCCGCATCCGCCCGGGCGACGCCTACATGCTCAACGCGCCCTACAACGGCGGCACGCACCTGCCGGACGTCACGGTCATCACGCCGGTGTTCGACGCTGCGCGCAAGGAGATCCTGTTCTACGTCGGCTCGCGCGGGCACCATGCCGATATCGGCGGCATCACGCCCGGATCGATGCCGCCCGGCTCGACCAGCGTCGAGCAGGAGGGCGTGCTGATCGACAACTTCCTGCTGGTCGAGCAGGGGCGCCTGCGCGAGACCGAGACGGCCGCGCTGCTGACCGCGGGACCCTGGCCGGCGCGCAACCCGGCGCAGAACGTCGCCGACCTGCGCGCCCAGGTGGCGGCGAATGAGAAGGGCGTGCAGGCGCTGGGCGAGATGGCGGACCAGTTCGGGCTGGAAGTGGTGCACGCCTACATGCGCCACGTGCAGGACAACGCCGAGGAATCGGTGCGGCGCGCGATCGGGGTGCTGAACGACGGGGAATTCGAGTACCCGCTCGACAACGGGGCCGTGATCCGGGTCAGGGTTCGCATCGGCGCCGACCGGCGCAGCGCGACGATCGATTTTGCCGGCACCTCGGCGCAGCTGCCGAACAACTTCAACGCCCCCTCGGCGGTGTGCATGGCGGCGGTGCTGTACGTGTTCCGCACCCTGGTGGACGACGACATCCCGCTCAATGCCGGCTGCCTCAAGCCGCTCGAAGTGCTGCTGCCGGAAGGCTGCATGCTCAAGCCGCGCTATCCCGCGGCGGTCGTGGCAGGCAACGTCGAGACCTCGCAATGCATCACCGACGCGCTCTACGGCGCGCTCGGCGTGATGGCTGCGGCGCAGGGCACGATGAACAATTTCACGTTCGGCAACGCGCGCTACCAGTACTACGAGACCGTGGGCGGCGGCTCGGGCGCCGGCCCGGGCTTCGACGGCGCCGACGTGGTCCAGACCCACATGACCAACTCGCGCCTGACCGACCCCGAGGTGCTGGAATGGCGCTATCCGGTGAGGCTGGAGGGATTCGAGATCCGGCGCGGCTCGGGCGGCGGCGGGCACTGGCGCGGCGGCGACGGCGCGGTGCGCCGCATGAGGTTCCTCGAGCCGATGACCGCGGCGATCCTGTCCGGACACCGCCTGGTCAGACCGCATGGCATGGCCGGCGGCTCGGCCGGTCAGGCCGGGCGCAACCGCGTGCTGCGGGCCGACGGCTCGCGCCTGGAGCTGGGGCCCTTCGACCAGATCGAAATGGGGGCGGGGGACGTATTCGTGATCGAGACCCCCGGCGGCGGCGGCTACGGGGCTTAGCCCGGGGCATCTGCTTATAATAGACGCCGGGATAACATCAACGGTCACATGAAGCCGACAGCGATCTACTCGAAGACCGGAAAAGGCGTGCAGGAGGCTTCCGGCAAGACGAGCAATCTGTCGCGCGCCGATCGCGCAGTGCTGTCGGCGATCGATGGCAAGTTGAACATCGCCGCACTGTACAAGAAGTTCGAGAAGACCCCGCAAGCCCGCTTCGACCAGCTGGTCGAGCGCCTCGAGCGCGAAGGCTATATTCGCGAGGCGTCTCCCGGCGTCACCTCCGCGCCGCCCCCTTCGAGGCCCGCTGCGCAGCCGGCCGGCAAGGGGATGGACGTGGTGTCGGACCTCGATTTCACCGGAGTGTTCACCCCCGTGTCCGCGCCCGGGTCGGGCTCGCCGTCGGTACCGAAGGCGCCGACGGTGGACCTCGCGGCCAAGGCGCGCGCGGAGACCGAGCGCCGGGCGCAGGAGGAGTCGCTCGGCTACAAGGCGCGCGAAGCGGCCGAAGCGAAGGCCAAGGCGGAGGCCGAAG
>JBOIFB010000084.1:0-10832 GCA_050741415.1 Burkholderiales bacterium
ACGTTCGGAATCTGGATCAGCATGCGCGCGCGATGATAGCACGCACCTGCGCTACGCCAGCACGCGTAGCGCGCGCGGGACGACCTCGATCTCGATCCGCCGCGTCCGCAGCGGCGGCAGCTCGCCATCGGCCTCGATCACCAGCGGGGCCTCGGACTCGATCACTACGCGCCGTGCGCGCAGCACGCGCAGGACAGGCTCGCCGACGTGCACGCCGCGCATCAGCCCCACGTCGTGCGCGCGCGACTCGCCGCGCGCGATCGCGCCCAGCGCGGCGCGCCACTGCGGCCGCGGCGCACCGGGCGAGAGCGGCGGCAGCATCTTGGCGTAGTCGTCGCCACTCCCCAGCGGCAGCACGCCGAGCGCGGGGCGCGTCCCGGGCGGCACGCGCATCAGGCCGTTGAGCGCCTCGTGCACCGTGCCGTCGCCGCCGGCGGCAATCACCGCGTCGTAGCGCCCGGCGGCCCCTTCGGCCAGGCGCACCGCGTCCAGCGGCGCGCGCGTCTGGACGAAGTCGAACCCGAGCTCCGCGGCGCGCAGCGCCTGCGCGATTTGCGGCCACAGGCGGCGCGCGCGCCCGCGCCCGGCGGCCGGGTTGAAGACGACGAGAAACCCGCTCACGCGGCTTTGACCGCGCCGCGCGAGGCGAGCTGCGCGATCTCGGCCTCGCCGTAGCCGAGGCCGCGCATGATCTGCGCCGTGTGCTGTCCGTGCGCCGGCGGATCGAAGCCGGGCCGCGCGGGCTCGTCGCGGAAGGCGATCGGAGCGCCCAGGTGATCCCAGCCGCGCGCGTCTTTGAGCACCATGCCGCGCGCCTTGAAGTGCTCGTCCTCGAGCGCCTCGGGCAGCGTGCGCATCGGCGCGAAGGCGACGTCGCGGCCGCGGAACCACTCGATCCACTCCGATTTTGTTTTCGTCTGAAAAATTTCTTTCAGAAATCGCCTGACCGGATCCTGGCCCTGGCCCGGCGGCAGCTTGCACAGCGCGACCAGGTCGGGCCGGCCGAGCGGCTCGAGCAGGTTGCGCGCGAACTTGAGCTCCTGGCCGGCGAGCACGACGAACTCGCCGTCCTTCGTTTCGTAGATGCCGTACAGCGCGTTGCCGCCGAGCGCGCGCTCGGCCTTGGGGTCCGGCTGGCGCCGCTCGGTCATCGCGCTGCCCATGTTGTTCGGCAGGCAGGCGAGCAGGCAATCGGCCATTGCCATGTCGAGGTAGTCGCCGCGGCCGGTCTCCTTCCTGCGCAGTAGCGCCATCAGCACGCCCGAGAGCGTCATCATCGAAGCGAGCATGTCGGCGTTCGCCAGCGCCGGGATTGCCGGCTTGCCGTCGCCGCCGCGATTGAGCGACAGCACGCCGGTCATCGCCTCGGTCGCGAGGTCGTGCGCGGCGAGCTCGCGGTAGGGCCCGCTCTGGCCGAAAGCGGCGATCGAGGCGTAGATGATGCCGGGCGCGCGGCGCGCTACTTGCGCGTAGCCGATGCCGAGCCGCTCGGCGACGCCGGGCCGGAAAGCCTCCACCAGCACGTCCGAGCGCTCCGCCAGACGCAGCAGCACCTCCACGCCGGCGGGATCCTTGAGGTTGAGCGCGAGGCTCTTCTTGCCGCGGTGAGTATTGGCGAAATACACGCTCACTCCGTCGCGCTTGGGCCCGATCTCCCGGTTCGGTTCGCCTTCGTGGATCGATTCGACCTTCACCACCTCAGCGCCGTGGTCCGCCATGAACTGCGTCATGAGCGGCCCGGGCAGGAACAGCGACAGGTCGACCACTCGTATGCCTTCGAGCTTCACGGCTCAGACGACCTTTTCTCTCTTCAATTCGGAGATTTCCCCGGATCCGTATCCCAGCTCCTTCAGTAAGGCATCCGTATCCTGCCCCAGCTTCGGCGCCGGCCGCGCAGGCAGCGGCTCGCCGAGCCGGAACGGGCTCGCCACCAGCTTGAATCCCGGCTTGTCGGGGTGATCGAACACCTGCACCCCGCCGCGTTCGCGAAAGTAGGGATTGTCGAGCGCCTGCGGCAAGTCGTATACGGGACCGCACGGGATGACGCCGGCGAGGGTTTTCAACCAGTCTTCGGTTTTTCGACTGCTGAACATTTCATCCAGGACCTCGGTCAACTCATCGCGATGCTCGCGGCGCGCCTCGAAGTTCGGATACCTTGCCTTCAGATCTCCCCGCCCGAGCGCGTCGCACAGCATCTCCCAGAAGCGCTGCGTCTGCGCCATGACGAAGATCCAGCCGTCGGCGCTGCGGAAGAGCTGCGACGGGGCGATGAAGGGATGCGCCGAGCGCGGCGCGCGCCCGGTGGGGAGACCTTCGTTCAGGTACCAGGCGGCAGGGTAGTTGAGCTGGTGCATCGCGACGTCGTACAGCGACACGTCGAGGTCCCGCCCGCGCCCGGTCGTGCGCGCTTCGATGATGCCCGCGAGCAGCGCAAGCGCGCAGGTGGTGCCGGTCGAGTAGTCGACCACCGAGAGGCCCATGCGCGCGGGCGGCCCGTCGGGTTCGCCGGTGAGCGTCAGGTAACCCGCCTCGCCCTGCATCAGGTAGTCGTAGCCGGGCCAGCCCTTGCGTGCACCGTCGCGACCGTAGGCGGAAAGGTGCGCGCAGACGATCCTTCGGTTCGCTTTCTTCAATGAATCATAGGTAATTCCGAGCTTCTCGGGCTGATCTCCACGCAGGTTTCCCATCAAGCCGTCCGACGTGGCGGCGAGACGGTGCAGCACCTCCTGTCCGCGCGAGTGCTTGAGGTCGAGCGTGAGCGATTTCTTGTTGCGGTTGAGCGACTGGAAGAAGTGGCTGTCGCCGTCGCCGAGGAAATACGGCCCGACCGTGCGCGAGACGTCTCCGCCTTCGCGCTGCTCGATCTTGATCACCTCGGCGCCGAGGTCCGCCAGGTGCGCGCTGCCGAAAGGCCCGGCGCCGTAGATCTCGACCGCGATCACGCGCAGCCCGGCCAGCGGCGGCATCAGGCCTGGTTCCGCGCGATCAGCTGCTTGGCGATGATGATGCGCTGCATCTCGTTGGTGCCCTCGCCGATGCACATCAGCGGCGCGTCGCGGTAGTAGCGCTCGACGTTGAACTCGGTCGAGTAGCCGTAGCCGCCGTGGATGCGCACCGCCTCGATCGAGTTCTCGAGCGCGGCCTCGGTGGCGAAATACTTCGCCATCCCGGCCTCCATGTCGCAGCGCTCGCCGGCGTCGTAGGCGCGCGCCGCGCTCTCCACCAGCAGCCTTGCCGCCTCGCAGCGGGTGGCCATTTCGCCGAGCTTCAACTGGATCGCCTGGTGCTCGCAGATCGGCTTGCCGAAGGTCTTGCGCACCTGCGAATAGGCCAGCGCGTCCTTGAGCGCGGCGTTCGCCACGCCGACGCCGCGCGCGGCGACGTTGATGCGCCCGAGCTCGAGCCCGCCGACCGCGTGCTGGAAGCCCTTCCCCTCCTCGCCGCCGATCAACCGGTCCGCCGGCACACGGTAGTCCTCGAAGATCAGCTCGGCCGAGTCGATGCCCTTGTAGCCGAGCTTCTCGAGTTTCTTCGAGACGCGGAAGCCGGGGCCTTTTTCCGCCAGAAACAGGCTCATGCCCTTGTGGCGCGGCTGCGCCCCGGGGTCGGTCTTCACCAGCAGCGCGAAGCACGATCCCTTGATCCCGTTCGAGATCCAGGTCTTGGTGCCGTTGATGACGTAGTGGCCGCCCTCGCGCACCGCGCGGGTGCGGATCGCCTGCAGGTCGGTGCCGCAGTCGGGTTCGGTCAGCGCGAGC
Organism: Burkholderiales bacterium; assembly: GCA_050741415.1. Lineage (GTDB taxonomy): Bacteria > Pseudomonadota > Gammaproteobacteria > Burkholderiales > SG8-39 > DAHVFK01. Next base: position 3,759 of record JBOIFB010000084.1, read on the forward strand.
CCGCCGCGCACCTCGCCGCTGGCGAACTTCGGCAGGAACTCGCGCTTCTGCGCCTCGGTGCCGAAGCGCGCCACCGCCGCGGCCATGATCAGGTGCGAATTGAAGATCCCGGTGAGCGACATCCACACCTCCGAGATCTGCGTCACGATCCTGGCGTAGGTCGAGGCCGGCAGCCCGAGGCCGCCGTACGGCTGCGGAATGGTGGCGCCGAACAGACCGAAGGCCATCATCTGCTCGACCATCGCTGCGGGATATTCGTCCTTCTTTTCCAGCTCGCGCACTCTGGGGCGCACGTCGCGCTCGAGCCACTTGCCGATCGCGTCCAGGATAGGGGCGTCGTCCGCGGCGGTCATGGGCGCTTGGGTACCAGCACCGTGCGCTTGTAGGTCATCACCGTGGTGCCGTCCTGTTTCCAGGCCCGCGTCGCCACGGTAACGATGCCCTGGGTAGGGCGCGACTTGGATTCGCGCTTTTCCAGCACCTTGGACTCGGCATACAGCGTGTCGCCGTTGAACACCGGCGCGGGCATCACGATGTCGGTCCAGCCCAGGTTCGCGATCGCCTTCTGGCTCACGTCGGCGACGCTCATGCCGGCCACGATCGCGAGCGTGAGCGCGCTGTTGACCAGAGGCTTGCCGAACTCGGTACCCTTGGCGTACTCCTCGTCGAAGTGCAGCGGGTGCTGGTTCATCGTGAGCAGCGTGAACCAGGTGTTGTCGGCCGCGGTGATGGTGCGGCCCGGCCAGTGCTTGTAGGTATCGCCGAGGGCGAAGTCTTCGTAGTAGCGTCCACCTGCCACGGCGGCTACTTCCTGTTCCACACCGGCTTGCGCTTTTCGGCGAAGGCCGCGATTCCCTCGCGCCCTTCGTCGCTCGCCGCGTTGCACGAGATCACCTCGCCGGCGAGCTTGTACGCGCCTTCCAGCCCCATTTCGAGCTGGCGGTAAAAGAGGCGCTTGCCCGCTGCGACCGCGCCCTGCGGCTTGGAGGCCACCAGCGCGGCAAGCCGGTCGACCTCGGCGTCCAGCTCGGCCGCGGGCACGACGCGGTTGACCAGGCCGTAGGCCTTTGCGGTCGGCGCGTCGATGAATTCGCCCGTGAGCAGCATCTCCATCGCCTGCTTGCGCCCGACGTTGCGCGCGAGCGCGACGCTCGGGGTGGAGCAGAACAGGCCGAAGTTGACCCCGCTCACGGCGAACTTGGCGCTGTCGGCGGCCACTGCGAGGTCGCATTGCGCCACCAGCTGGCAGCCGGCGGCGGTCGCGGTGGCATGCACCTTCGCGATCACCGGCTGCGGCAGCGATACGATCGACACCATCATGCGGCCGCATTGCTGGAACAGGGCCTCGATTTTCTTCTGCGTGCCCAGCGCGCCGATTTCTTTCAGGTCGTGGCCGGCGCAGAAGCCGCGCCCGCGCGCGGCGATCACCACCGCGCGCACGCTCGCGTCCCTGGCCAGCGCATCGAACGCGGCTTGCAGCTCGTCCAGCATCGCGCCCGAGAGCGCGTTGTACTGCTCCGGGCGGTTGAGGGTGAGGGTCGCGACGCCGTCGCGGTCCTCGCGCAGCAGGATCGGATCCCGGGTCTTCGGAATGGCGCTCATGTCGACTCCTTCACGAATCGATCGCGGACGCGGACTTCGCCTTCTCGCGCAGCGCGAATTTCTGGATCTTGCCGGTCGAGGTCTTGGGCAGCTCGCCGAACACCACTGCGCGCGGCGCCTTGAACTTCGCCATCCGGCCGCGGCAGAACTCGACCAGCTCCTGCTCGCTCGCCTTGGCGCCCGGCTTGAGCTCGATGAAGGCGCACGGCGTCTCGCCCCACTTCGCGTCCGGCATCGCCACCACCGCCGCGGCCATCACCGCCGGGTGGCGGTAGAGCACGTCCTCGACCTCGAGCGAGGAGATATTCTCGCCGCCCGAGATGATGATGTCCTTCGAGCGGTCCTTGATCTTGATGTAGCCGTCGGGCTGCATCACCGCCAGGTCGCCGGAGTGGAACCAGCCGCCGCGGAACGCCTCCTGCGTCGCCTTGGGGTTCTTCAGGTAGCCCTTCATGGTGATGTTGCCGTGGAACATGATCTCGCCCATCGTCTCGCCGTCGGCCGGCACCGGGCGCATCGTCTCCGAGTCCATCACCGCGAGCCCCTCCTCGACGATGTAGCGCACCCCCTGGCGGCCGTTCTGCTGCACCTGCTCGGCGAGCGGCAGCTCCTGCCACTGCGGCTGCTTGGCGCACACCGTGGCCGGGCCGTAGGTCTCGGTCAGGCCGTAGACGTGGGTGATCGAGAAGCCGATCTTCTCCATGCCCTCGATCACCGCCGCCGGCGGCGCCGCGCCCGCGACCATCGCGTTCACGATCCAGTCGATCCCGCGCCGCAGCTCGGCCGGCGCGTTGATCAGCGTCTGGTGCACGATCGGCGCGCCGCAGTAATGGGTCACGTGGTGGCGTTTTATGAGGTCGAATATCTTTTCCGCTTCAACTTTTCTAAGACAGACGTTCGTCCCCGCGTTCGCGGCCATGGTCCACGGAAAGCACCAGCCGTTGCAGTGAAACATCGGCAACGTCCACAGGTACACCGAGTGCTGCGGCATGCCCCACACCAGGATGTTGCCCACCCCGTTCAGGTAAGCGCCGCGGTGGTGGTACACGACCCCCTTGGGGTTGCCGGTGGTGCCCGAAGTGTAGTTGAGCGAGATCGCCTGCCACTCGTCGGCCGGGCTCTGCCAGGCGTAGTCCGGGTCGCCCTCGGCGAGCAGCTCATCGTAGGTCTTCTTTCCCAGCCGCTTGCCCGGCCCGTCGTACTCCGGGTCGTCGACGTCGATCACCTCCAGCGCGCGGCCCAGCTTCGCCAGCGCCGCCTCGATCACGCTCGAGAACTCGCGGTCGGAAATGAGCAGCTTCGCCCCGCCGTGGTTCAGCATGAACGCGATCGCCTCGGCATCGAGGCGCGTGTTGAGCGCATTGAGCACCGCGCCGCACATCGGCACCCCGAATTGCGCCTCGTACATCGCCGGGATGTTGGGCAGCATTGCCGCCACCGTGTCGCCGCGGCCGATGCCGCGCTTCGCGAGCGCCGAGCCCAGGCGGCGGCAGTTGGCGTAGGTCTGCTTCCACGTGTCGCGCCGCTTGCCGTGCACCACCGATACGGCCTCCGGGTACACGTACGCCGCGCGCTCGACGAACGACAGCGGGGTCAGCGGCGAGTAGTTGGCGGGATTGCGCTCGAGGTCCTGCTCGAAGGGGTTGGAGGCCGTGCTCATGGATTAAAAGTATAGCGCCCTGCGCTGCGCACCGGTAAGGTACGCCCGCGATATGAGCCGAGGAATGCAATACGCGCTCGGCGCCATGCTGCTGTTCGGGATCGGCGACCTGATCTACAAGCGCGGCGCGGCGGCCGGCGCCCTGCCCCACCAGTTCCTCATGGTGCAGTCCTGGGTCTTCCTGCCCACCGTCGCCGCCTACGGGCTGCTCACCGGCTCGCTCGTCTTCGTCAGGGGGACGCTGTGGGGCCTGCCGGTCGGCGTCTTTGTACTGACCGACTTCTACAACTTCGCGCACAGCCTGAAATCCGGCCCGGTCAGCGTCAACGCGCCGGTGTTCCGCCTCAGCTTCGTCATCACGGCAGGCCTCGCCGTCGCGCTGCTCGGCGAGCCCCTCGGCGTGCACAAGATCGCCGGAATCTCGCTCGCGCTCGCCGCGGTCTGGCTGCTGCTGGCCGCGCCTCCGGGCAACGACGTGCGCCGGCGCGAGAGCCGCTCGTCGCTCGCGCGCGTGCTGGTCGCGACCGCCGCCATCGGCGTCGGCAATTTCATTTACAAGTTCGGGCTGCATGCGGGCGCCACGCCGGCCTCGCTGATCGTCGCGCAGGCCACTGTCGTGGTGACCTGCTCAACGGCGCTCACGGGCATCGTCGACCGCCGCATCCGACCGTCGCGCGCGGTGCTGCGCAACGCCCCAATGGCGGGAGTGGCGATCGCGCTGGCCTTCTGCCTCATGGTCGAGAGCCTGGCGCGCGGCGACGCCGGCATCATGGTGCCCGTGGCGCAAATGGGCTTCGTCGCCACGTCGCTGATCGGATTTCTGTTCCTGCGCGAGCCGTTCTCGCTGCGCAAGGGCGTCGGCCTGATGGCGGCGCTCGCCGCCCTCGCGAGCTTCGCCGGCGGCTAGCCGCGGCGCCAGACGATACCCTTCTTCGCTTCCTTTTCCATCCGGTCGAGCAGTTTTTCGTGCGTCGCGACCTCCTCGGCGCTGGCGCGCACGACGAGCAGCTTGGAGGTGTCGAAGCGCGGCGGGCCGCCGGCGACCGGCGCGGGGTCGTCGTCGAGCTCCATCGCCAGGCTTTCCTGGCCGCGCGTCATCGCCAGGTAGACCTCGGCCAGCAGACGCGCATCCAGCAGGGCGCCGTGCAGGGTGCGGTGGGCGTTGTCGACGCCGTAGCGCTCGCACAATGCATCGAGCGAGTTGCGCCGCCCCGGATGCAGCTCGCGTGCGATCGCAAGCGTGTCGATCACCCCCGCGGCGTGGTCGGCAAGCCGGCCCAGGCCGGCCAGCTCGAGCTCGGCGTCGAGGAACTCGACGTCGAACGCGGCGTTGTGAATGATCAGCTCCGCGCCGCGCACGTAGTCGACGAATTCTTTCGCCACCTCGGCAAAGCGCGGCTTGTCGGACAGGAACTCGCGCGTCAGGCCGTGCACCTTGGCCGCGCCTTCCTCGATTTCGCGCTCCGGGTCGAGGTAGCGGTGGAAGCGCCGCTCGGTGACCCGCCGCCTGAGCAGCTCGATGCAGCCGATCTCGATCACCCGGTCGCCGAGCTTCGCGTTCAGCCCGGTGGTCTCGGTGTCGAGCACGATCTGGCGCTCAGCCATTGCGGCCTCCGATCGCCCGGTTGGCGAGCGCGTCGGCGCGCTCGTTCTCGGGGTGTCCGGCATGGCCGCGCACCCAGTACCACTCGATGTCGTGCTCGCGCGCCAGCGCGTCCAGCCGCTGCCACAGGTCGACGTTCTTGACCGGTTTCCTGTCCGCGGTGCGCCAGGCGCGCCGCTTCCAGTCGTGGATCCAGCTCGAGATGCCCTTTTGCACGTACTGCGAGTCGGTATACAGGCGCACCACGCAGCGCTGCTTGAGCGACTCGAGCGCCATGATCACCGCAGTCAGCTCCATGCGGTTGTTGGTCGTGGCGGCCTCGCCGCCGTAGAGCTCCTTCTCGACTGCGCCCGCGCGCAGCAGCGCGCCCCAGCCGCCCGGCCCGGGGTTGCCCTTGCAGGCGCCGTCGGCGTAGATTTCGACCACCTCGTCACTCATGCTGCTGCAGGTCGTGCTGCTGGCGTTGCGCGATCGGCGCCGCCAGGGCGCGCCGGCGCCGGGCGCGCTCCTTGCGCCAGGCGGGCGTCACCAGACGCATGCCCTGCACCCGCTTGATCGCGCGCACCACGTAGACCCCGCCCGCGATCGGCCACCAGCGCGCGCCGGCCTTTTCCATGAAGCCGAAGCGCGCGAGCCACTTCGGCTGCGCGCACGGCGGCGCATAGCAGCCGAACACGCCGCCGTTGAGCTCGAAGCCGAGCAGCCGCAGCCAGTCGCGCAGCCGCAGCAGGCTGAGGAAACGCGCGTCCCACGGCGCCCCCGCGTGCGGCCAGGAGAACATCTGCCGCACTCGCCAGAGGGAAAGAGGGTTGAATCCCGACACCACCAGCTGTCCTTCGGGCATCAGCACGCGCTCGGCCTCGCGCAGCACGTGGTGCGGATCGTTGTGGGTCTCGAGCACGTGCGGCAGCACCACCAGATCCGCGCTCTGCGGCGCGAGCGGAAGCTGCAGCGGGTCGGCCGCCACCGCTGCGCCGGGCTCGAGCGCCGCGCCGAAGCGGAACGGGATGCGATTGCGGCGCAGAAAATCCGTCTCCGGCAGGCCGACCTGCAGCGCGCGGTAGCCGAACGCATCGTCGACGGCGTTGTCGAACTGCGCGAGCTCCCAGTCGAGCACGTAGCGCCCCTGCGGAGTGACAAACCACTCGGAAAGAGACGAGCGGACACCGTTATACTTCGGAGTGGCACCAGGCACAAAGGATTGCCGATCCATGCTAGAGATCGTTCCCGTCAAGGCATTCAAGGACAACTATATCTGGACGCTGCGCGAGGGTACGCGCGCGGCGGTGGTCGATCCGGGCGAAGCGCGCCCCGTGATCGACTATCTGGCGCGCGAGAAGCTCGAGCTGGTCGCGATCCTCGCCACGCACCACCATGCGGACCACGTCGGCGGAATCCCCGGTCTGCTCGAGCGGGGCCGCGTGCCGGTCTACGGCCCGCGCGGCGAGCCGATCGACACGCTGACCCGGGCGGTGGAGGAAGGCGACACGGTGACGATCCCCGAACTCGGCCTTTCGTTCGCGGTGCTCGACATCCCTGGGCACACGCGCGCGCATATTGCCTATTATGGCGCGGATTGCCTGTTCTGTGGCGACACGCTGTTCGCCTGCGGCTGCGGGCGTCTGTTCGAAGGCACCGCGGAACAGATGTATGCCTCGCTCGAGAAGCTGCGCGCGCTGCCCGATTCGACCCGCGTCTATTGCGGCCACGAATACACCCTCGCCAACATCGGCTTCGCGCGCAGCGTCGAACCCGGCAACGCCGCCCTCGGCGCGCGCGAGGCGCGCGATCGCAAGCTGCGCGAAGCCGGCAAACCCACCCTGCCGACCACGCTCGGCGAAGAAAAGGCGACCAACCCGTTCCTGCGCTGCCTCGAGCCGGCGGTGGTCGAATCGGCCAACAAGTACCTCGGCGCGCGTGCCGCCGGTCCGGTGCGCGTGTTCGCGGCCATCAGGGATTGGAAAAACCGCTCGTGATCCGGCGCGGCGCGTGGGCGCTCGCCGCCTTGCTGACGGCCTGCGCCGCACCCAGGGCGCCGCTGCCGCCGGTGCCGCCGCCTCCGCCGCCCGTACACGCCAGCACGCCCGCGCCGCGCCCGCCCAGCAAGCCGCTCGATGCGACGCGCCTGCCGCCGTTCGCCGGCGAGAAGCAGGTAGTGCAGGAGCCGCTGCGCAGGGTGGCGCTGGTCGACCTGACCGTGCGGCCGGAC
>JBOIFB010000085.1:0-10792 GCA_050741415.1 Burkholderiales bacterium
GGCGTGCGCCGAGCACGACTGCCGCGCCGGCGCCGGCGAGCGCGCCGATGCCGGCGCCGCGGCTGAGCGCGGCGAGCGACGCGCCAACAAGCAGCGCCACCAGCGCCGCAAGCACGCGCCCGCCTCTTCCCCACAGCAGCGCGACGATCGCGGGCAGGAGGACCAGATTCAGCAGCGCGGCGTAGGTGTTGGGCGTATCGAGGAACGCCAGCGCGCGCGCCTCGCCCTTCAGGATGCTTTGGGCAAGTCCCCAAGCCGCGAGGATCGCCGCCGCCGCGAGCGCAGCGCCGAACAGCCGCCGCTGAAGACCGTCAGGACAGCGGCGCACCGCCGCGAAGGCGAGGATGAACAGGAGCGGATGAAACAGTCCGGCGGGCGTATAGGCCGGACTCACGAACAAGTCGTTAGCGGCAATCAGCGCCGCGAATCCTGCCGCTGCGGCGGTGAGCCAGGTTGCGCCGGGCGCGCTTAGACGCGCCGCCCATATCAGCGCAGCCAGCGCGAGTGCAGCCACGGCCCACAGACTGACCACCGCCTGCGCCGACCCGGCGGCGGCGAACGCGACAGCAACAAAGAACAGGCAGGCCGCAAACCTGCTCCCATTCCGTGCCGCCAGCTTCACGTCGGCTTGCGCCGTGCGTTCAACGCCGGGCGCACGCCGGAAAAAAAAGGGAGGCCGGCAGGCCCCCCTTTTCCTTCCGATGCCGGCTAATTCAGGCCGGCGTGCGTAGCCCACATCAGTTGCAGATCGCCGACGGAAGCGCCGCGCAGCTTACCAACTGAGTTTGGTACGTCGCGGTCGGAGCCGCGCAGGTTCCGCCCCAGGTCACACCCGTCGCGACCACGTTCCCCTGAATGCTGGCAATCGTATTCGACGACTTGGTAGACGCGTACAGCAGCACGGCGGAGGACGCGAGCGCGCCGCAGGCACCGTTCGCCACCGCCTGCTTCGCCGAAGTGGAAAGATCCACGAACTGCGGGATCGCGATCGCCGAGAGGATGCCGAGGATCACGATTACCACTACGAGCTCGATCAACGTAAAGCCCTTCTGCGCCGCGCGCTTCATTTGTTTCACCCGAAACCTCCCGTTTGCCGTTTTTCGCCCCGACGGCCAAGACGGCCGAAGAGTCTTATCATCAAGTGCAATGCTCAGGCTAAATTTAGCCTCAGCCAATCGCCTTTTGTCAAGCTAAGTCATGGGGTTTTACGCGATATCCAGAATTTCTGTGAACTATTGATCATCCTCCGGGACCCAAACGTACGGCGTCACCAGATGCAGCAGCACGGGCGAGTAGGCGCCGGATTTGCCGCGCTCGAGCCCGAGCCGGAACCGGATGGCCGGCACGGGGTCGGTGCCGCCGGAGAAGCTGCTTGCACGACGCACCAGGTAGACCAGCTCGTGCCGCCCGCGGTCGTAGAGCCAGTTTCCCGCCTCGAGCGTCGTCAGGTCCGGGGCGTCGAATTCCCCCAGATAGTTTGGCAGCGAGGCCCGCGCAAGGGTGAGCGGATTCTGGTCTGCCCAGGCGCCGTGGTCGATCCCCTGGCCCTCGAGCACGGCCTTGGCCGCGCGTACGTAGAGCGCCGACTGCAAGCGCGCCACGGTCGCTTCCATGGCAGTCTTCTCGGCGACTTCCGATAACTGCTGCAGGCGGTACAGCAGCAGCGCCGCGAGCGCGCCGGCGATAATGACGTAAAGCGCCGACTCCAGATAGCTGCGCTGCGCGAGACGGACCCGGAACGGGGTCACCGGTGGAGCATCACCTTGCCGATGCCCCAGATCGGCAGGAACACGCCGAGCGCGAGCACCAGCACCATGACGCCCATCGCCACCGTGAGAATCGGCTCGATATTCGCGCTCAGGTTGCGGATCTCGTAGTCGACCTCGCGCTCGTACATGCGCCCGACTTCGCCCAGCATCTCGTCGAGCTCGCCGGTCTCCTCCCCCACCGCGATCATCTGCAGCACCACGGGAGTGAAGGCGCCGACCGCCGCGGCGGTGCGCAGCAGGCTCTCGCCGCGTTCCACGCCGTCGCGCATCTGCTCGATGCGCTGCGCGATGTACACGTTGTCCACCACGTCGGCGACCACGGTCAGGCCCTGCACGATCGGGACCCCGGACTGCATCGCCACCGACAGGCTGCGCGAGAGGCGCGACAAAGTCGCCTTGGCGATGATGCTGCCCACGATCGGCAGGCCCAGCTTGTAACGGTCCCAGGCGTAGCGCCCGCCCTCGCTGCGCAGGTAGGCGCGCAGGCCCACGACCGCCGCGATCAGCGCAGCGAGCATCGCCGGCCACCAGGCGAGGAAGAAACTCGAGGTCGCGATCAGCACCCGCGTCAGCACCGGCAGCGGCACCTTGTTCGCCTCGAAAATCTTGGCGAAGGCTGGGATCACGGCGAAGTTCACGATCGCAATCGCGATCGCGATCGCGATCATGACGATGATCGGGTAGCGCAGCGCGGTCTTGATCCGCTCGCGCACGCCGCGCTCGAACTCGATGTGCTGGAACATGCGGTCGAACGACTCCGCCAGCGTGCCCGTGGTCTCGCCCACGCGCACGATGCTGACGTAGTAGTTGCTGAACACCTTCGGGTGACGGCGCAAGGCGGTCGAGAGCTCGCGCCCGGCGTCGAGGTTGACGAGCAGATCGGCGATCACGTCCTTCAGCGCGAGGTTGTGCACCGACTCCTGCAGGCCGGCGAGCGCGCGCAGGATCGGAACCCCGGACTTGAGCAGCGTGTACATCTGGCGCGAGAACAGCATGACCTCGAGGTCGCCGACCTCCTGCGCGGTGAGCAGGCGCCACCACTGCGGCACGCCGCCGTTCGGCTCCGCGCTCGCGGCAGCATCGATATGCACCGGCGTGATCCCGGTGCTCAGCAGCTGGTCCGCCACCGCGCCGCTGTCGGCGGCCTCGAGCCGGCCCGCCACCAGGTCGCCGCGCGAATTGCGTCCGCGGTAGGCGAATTGCGGCACTTAGCCCTCCACGTCGATCGCCACCCGGATCACCTCGGATACGGTGCTGCGCCCCGCGAGCACCAGCTCGAGCGCGCGCGCGGTGAGGGTCTTGCCCTCGAGCTGCGGCCGGGCCGCCTCGGCGAAGGCGTTCGGGTCCGCCAGGCCGGCCGCGCGCACCAGCGCGGGCGTCATTTCGAGCATTTCGTACACGCCGGTGCGCCCCGCGTAGCCGGTGCCGTTGCAGTGCGAGCAGCCGCGCCCGTGCATGAACCTGCGCCCGGCCCAGCGCTCTCCCATGTGCGCCTCGAGCCAGCGCTCCGCGTGCGCCTCGGGCGGCTGCTCCTCCTTGCAGGACTCGCACACCACGCGCAGCAGGCGCTGCGCGACCACCGCGTGCAGCGAGCTCGCCACCATGTAGCTCGGCGCGCCCATGTCGATCAGGCGGATCGCCGCGCTCGCGGCGTCCCTGGTATGCAGAGTCGAGAACACGAGGTGGCCGGTGAGCGCAGCGCGCAGGCCGATTTGCGCCGTGTCCTCGTCGCGGATCTCGCCCACCAGGATGACGTCCGGGTCCTGGCGCAGAGCCGAGCGCAGCACGCGCCCGAAGCCGAGGTCGATTTTCTCGTTCACCTGCACCTGCGTGATGCCGGCCATGCGGTACTCGATCGGGTCCTCGATTGTGATGATCTTGCGATCGACCGTGTTCATCTCGTGCAGCGCGGCGTAGAGCGTGGTCGTCTTGCCGCTGCCGGTCGGGCCGGTCACCAGCACCATGCCGCTGGTGCGCTGGATGATGTCGCGAAAACGCTCGAGCATGTCCTGCGGCATGCCGATCTTCTCCAGGCTCTGCAGGGTGGAGCCGCGGTTGAGCAGGCGCAGCACCACCGATTCGCCGAACTGGCTCGGCAGGGTCGACATGCGCACGTCTACCGGCTGGCCGCGCACTATCACGTTCAAGCGCCCGTCCTGCGGCAGGCGCTTTTCCGAGATGTCGAGCCCGGCCATCAGCTTCAGGCGCTGGGCCAGCGCGGGCCCGATCCTGCTGTCGGCCTCGGCCTGCGGCATCAGTGCGCCGTCGATGCGCACCCGGATCTGCACCCGGGTCTCCTGCGGCTCGATGTGCACGTCCGACGCGTTCACCTGCAGCGCGTCCTCGAACACCGACTGCAGCAGCTTGACCACCGGCGCCTCCTCGGCGCCGAGCCCCGCGCCGAGCGCGCCGAAGTCGATGTAGTCCTCGCCGATGTCGCGCTCGAGCTCCTTGGCGAGCCCGCTGATCTCCTCGGTGCGGCGATAGACCCGGTCGATCGCCTGCACCAGCAGCGCCTCGCTCACCACCGCGACTTCGATGTCGCGCTTGAGCAGGCGCTGCAGCTCGTCGAAGGCGAACAGGTCGGTCGGATCCGCCAGGCCGACCAGATAGCTCGTTTTGCGGTCCTCGAGCATGATGGCGCGGAAGCGCCGCGCCTGGGTCTCGGGCAGCAGGCGCACCAGATCGGGCTTGAGGTTGTAGAACTTCAGATTGACGAACGGAATCGCGAGCTGGCGCGAGATCGCCTCGCTGATCTGCTCGTCGCTGACGAATCCCTGCTCGAGCAGCACGCGACCGAGCCGGCGGCCGCTCTTCTTCTGTTGCTCCAGCCCGAGCCTGAGCTGCTCGCGCGAGATCAGCTTCTGTGCGACGAGAATGTCGCCTAGCCTGACCTTCTCCGGACGGTCCATGGCCGCATTATCCGTGATTCGGGCGCGCCGCGAAGCGGCTATCATAAGCGCCCGTTCAAGACGTCTGCCCGCGAGGACCCCTCAATGACCAAGACTTTCGCCTCCCAGGGCGACCTCAAGCCGAAGAAGATCACCTTCAAGAAGCTCTCGCCGAATTGCTACGCGTTCACTGCCGAGGGCGACCCGAACACCGGCGTAGTGGTGGGCGACGACGGCGTGCTGGTGGTCGACGCCCAGGCCACCCCGCTCATGGCGCGCGAGGTGATCCGGCGCATCCGCCGCGTCACCTCCAAGCCGATCAAGTACGTGGTGCTGTCGCACTACCACGCGGTGCGCGTGCTCGGGGCCGCGGCGTACAAGGCGGAGCAGATCATCGCCAGCCAGACCACGCTCGAGCTGATCCGCGAGCGCGGCAGGCAGGACATGAAAAGCGAAATCGGGCGCTTCCCGCGCCTGTTCCGCGGAGCCAAGTCGATCCCCGGACTGACCTGGCCGACGCTCACCTTCAAAGACGAGCTCACGCTGAGGATGGGCAAGCTCGAGGTCAGGATCATTCACGCCGGTCCGGGACATACCGCGGGCGACACCATCGTCTGGGTGCCCTCGCAGCGCGTGCTGTTCTCGGGCGACCTGGTCGAATACGAAGCCGGCATCTACACCGGCGACGCGCAACTCGAGGAGTGGCCCGCCACGCTGCGCCGCCTGCGCGCGCTCAAGCCCAAGTCGCTGGTGCCGGGGCGCGGCCCGGCGCTCACGACCCCGGCGCAGTGCGACAAGGCGATCCGCTACACGCAGGACTTCGTCAGTGCGCTCTACGCCAACGCCAAGCGTGCGGTCGCTGCGGGCAAGTCGCTCAAGCAGTCATACGCCCAGACCCGGCGCCGCATGGACCCGAAGTACGCGGGCTACCCGATCTACGAGCACTGCATCCCGTTCGACGTCACGCGCGCCTACGACGAGGCGTGCGGGATCAAGCACCCGCGCATCTGGACCGCGCGGCGCGACCTGGAGATGTGGCAGACGATCGCCGAAAAATAGGGACAGACCCTATTTTTTGACCTCCAAAATAGGGTCTGTCCCTATTTTTCTAAGTGCGGTCCCGCTCCGCACTTGCGTGCGGAGCGGGACGAACCCCGCCGCGGAAGGAGGAGGGAGGAGGATTCCGCGGCGGGCGCAGCCCGTGATCAGCGGTGGCGCAGCCCGGCGCCGGTTTGGGCCGCCGCGCTCTCGCGCAGCGCGCGGAAGTAGGCCGCGATGCCCGCCCCGAGGCGCGAGAGCATGCCGGCGATTGCCTCGGCGCGCTCGCTCTTGGCCCGACGAATAAGCGCAGCCAATTGCTGCTCCGAAAGCGGCAGCTTCGGCTCGGTCTCCAGATGCGCTTCGAGATACCGGATTTCGCTCTCGTCCATGGCGTTACCTCATTCGGCTGTGTTGCATTGCAGCAATGATATGACTTTGCTCTATGGTTTAGAATAGGCGTAATTATCAATTCAGCTTTGCGTGAAACGCAAGGATATGTCGGATTCTCTCCAGCAAATGTCGATTTTCGCCAAAGTGGTCGCCAGCGGCAGCCTGTCTGCGGCGGCGCGCGAGCAGGGGCTCTCCCCCGCGGCAGTCAGCCGCAGTCTGTCCGCGCTCGAGGCGCGCCTGGGCACCCGGCTCCTCCAGCGCACGACGCGCAGCCTGCACCTGACCGAGGAAGGCGCGGTCTATTACGAGTCCTGCATCCGCATTCTTGATGAGATCGAGGAAGCCGAGGCGATGGCCGCCGCCGGGCGCGACGAGCCGCAGGGCGTGCTCAAAGTGGCGCTGCCGGCGTCGTTCGGCCATCAGCACATCGCTCCGCTGGTGCCGCAGTTCGCCGCGCGCCACCCCAAGCTGCGCCTGGCGCTCAGCCTGTCGGACCGGCGCGTGAACCTGATCGACGATGGCTTCGACCTTGCCGTGCGCATCGCCGAGCTCGAGGACTCCTCGCTCGCCGCGCGCAAGCTCGCACCCAACCGGCGCGTCGTGTGCGCGAGCCCCGACTACCTGCGCCGCCACGGCACGCCGCGCACGCCGCAGGATCTCGCCAAGCACAACTTCCTGGTCGCCAACTGGGGCGAAGGCAATTTCGCGATGACGCTCGAGTACAAGGGCCCGGTCGGCAAGCAGGGCGAGGTGCGCGTCACCGGACGCTACGCCTGCGACAACTGGGAGGTGCTGCGCGAATGGGCGCTCGCCGGCCTCGGCGTCGCACTCAAATCGACCTGGGACGTGCGCCCGCAGCTCGAAGACGGCTCGCTGGTTCCACTTTGCCCCGGCTATACCTTCGACACGGACGTGGCCATCTACGCGGTCTACCCGCACCGCCGCCACTTGCCGGCCAAGACCCGCGCCTTCGTCGACTTTCTGGTCGAATCTTTCGGCCCCGAGCCTTACTGGGACCTGCCGCAGGCAAAGCGCCTCAAGCCTCGAATCAAAGCGCGTGCTGTTGTCTAATGGTGCTATGTTAGGCCCGAACGGGGCCGCAACTCAGCGAATACGGAGACACGCCGATGAATGCACCTGTTGATCCCTCCAGGCTCGCCCAGGTTTCGCTCGACGACAAATACACGCTCGGCAAGGGACGCGTATTCCTCACCGGCACCCAGGCGCTGGTGCGCCTGATGCTGCTGCAGCGCGAGCGCGACGTGCGCGCCGGGCTCAACACCGCGGGCTACATCTCGGGCTACCGCGGCTCGCCGCTGGGCGGAATCGACCAGACCATGTGGGGCGCGAAGCAGCACCTCGAGCGCCATCACGTCGTGTTTCAGCCGGGCGTGAACGAGGACCTCGCCGCCACCGCGGTATGGGGCACGCAGCAGGTCGGCATGTTCCCCGGAGCGAAATACGACGGCGTGTTCGGCATGTGGTACGGCAAGGGCCCGGGCGTCGATCGCTGCGGCGACGTGTTCAAGCACGCCAACGCCGCCGGCACCTCGAAGTACGGCGGAGTGCTTGCGCTCGCGGGCGACGATCACGCGGCCAAGTCCTCCACCCTGCCGCACCAGTCCGAGCACATTTTCAAAGCCTGCATGATCCCGGTGCTCAACCCGGCCAACGTGCAGGAGTATCTCGACCTCGGGCTGCACGGCTTCGCCATGAGCCGCTATGCAGGCTGCTGGATCGCGTTCAAGTGCGTCACCGACGTGGTCGAGTCGGGCGCCTCGGTCGAGATCGACCCCGAGCGGATTCGCGTCCAGCTTCCGACCGACTTCGTCCTGCCGCCGGGCGGGCTGAGCATCCGCTGGCCCGACGGCATCCTCGAGCAGGAAGCGCGCCTGCTCGACTGGAAAGCCTACGCCGCGCTCGCCTATGTGCGTGCCAACAAGCTCGATCGCATCGTGTGGGACAGCCCGCAGGCACGGCTCGGGATCGTCACCACCGGCAAGTCGTTCGGCGACACCATGCAGGCGCTCGCCGACCTCGGCATCGACGAGCAAGTCGCGCGCGACATCGGCCTGCGCGTGTACAAGGTCGCGATGACCTGGCCGCTCGAACCGCAGGGCGCGCGCCGCTTCGCCGGAGGGCTGGAAGAGATCCTGGTCGTGGAGGAAAAGCGCCAGCTGATCGAGTACCAGATCAAGGAAGAGCTCTACAACTGGAAGGAAGGCGTGCGCGCGCCGCGCGTAGTCGGCAAGTTCGACGACAACGGCGAGTGGAGCCGCGCCGCGGGCCAGCCCGCCGGCTCGTGGCTCCTGCCGGCGCACTACGAGCACTCGCCCGCGATGGTGGCGCGCGTCATCGCGCAGCGATTGAAGAAATTGAACATGAGCTCGTCCTTGGGGCGGCAATTCGAGGAGCGGCTGGCCTTTCTCGACTTCAAGCAAAAGGCGCTCGCCAAGCCGCGCGTGACGGCGATCCGCCAGCCCTACTTCTGCTCGGGCTGCCCGCACAACACCTCCACCCGCGTGCCCGAGGGCAGCCGCGCCACCGCCGGCATCGGCTGCCACTTCATGGCGGTGTGGATGAACCGCTCGACCGCGACCTTCACCCACATGGGCGCCGAGGGCGCGCCCTGGATCGGCCAGGCGCCGTTCACCGACGAGAAGCACATCTTCGCCAACCTGGGCGACGGCACCTACTACCACTCCGGGCTGCTCGCGATCCGCGCCGCGGTCGCAGCCAAGGTCAACATGACCTACAAGATCCTGTTCAACGACGCGGTGGCGATGACCGGCGGCCAGCGCCATGACGGCCCGCTCGATCCGGCGATCATCTCGCGCCAGGTCGCGGCCGAAGGCGTGACCAAGGTCGTGGTAGTGACCGACGAGCCGCGCAAGTACCCCGCCGCCGTCAACTGGGCGCCGGGCGTCACGGTGCGCCACCGCGACGAGCTCGACACCGTGCAGCGCGAGCTGCGCGACACGCCGGGCGTCACCGCCCTGATCTACGACCAGACCTGCGCCTCCGAGAAGCGCCGCCGGCGCAAGCGCGGCGCCTACCCCGACCCGGCCAAGCGGGTGGTGATCAACGACATGGTGTGCGAGGGCTGCGGCGACTGCAGCGTCAAGTCCAACTGCCTGTCGGTCGAGCCGCTCGAGACGGAGTTCGGCAGGAAGCGCAAGATCAACCAGTCGACCTGCAACAAGGACTACTCCTGCGTCAACGGCTTCTGCCCCAGCCTGGTCACGGTCGAGGGCGGGCAGCTGAAGAAAGGCAAGTCGCAGGCCGTCGCGACGAAGGAGGATTTTCCTCTCGAGGAGCCGCCACTTCCCGCGCTCGACACCCCGTACGGCGTACTCGTCACCGGTATCGGCGGCACCGGGGTGATCACCATCGGCCAGATTCTCGCCATGGCGGCACACCTCGAGGGCAAGGGCGTGTCGGTGCTCGACATGTCGGGCCTGGCGCAGAAGTACGGCGCCGTGATGTCGCACGTCAAGCTGGCCGAGAGCCCCGCGGCGCTGCACGCCGCGCGCCTGGGCGCGGGCAGCGCGAACCTGGTGCTCGGCTGCGACCTGGTAGTCACCGCCAGCAACGACGCGCTGGAGAAGATGAACGCCGCGACGACCCGCGGCGTAATCAATGCGACCACCACCCCGACCGCGGAGTTCGTCGCCAATCCGAACTGGCGGCTGCCCGGCAGCGATCTCACGCACGACATCGCGGCGGCCTGCGGCGAGAAAAACATCGACTTCGTGCCCGCAGCCGAGCTCGCCACCGGGCTGATGGGCGACTCGATCGCAACCAACATGTTCATGCTCGGCTACGCCTATCAGAAGGGCTGGGTGCCGCTGTCGGCCTCGGCCATCGTGCGCGCGATCCAGTTGAACGGCATCGCGGTCGAGTTCAACGTCGCGAGCTTCACCTGGGGCCGCCGCGCCGCGGTCGACCTCGAGCGCGTGCGGCGCGCGGCCACGCCGGCCGAGGTGATCCCGATCGGCGAGCACTTCTCGCGCAACCTGGACGAGCTCGTCGAGCGCCGCGTCAAACTGCTGACCGACTACCAGGACGCCGCCTACGCCGCGCGCTACCAAGCGCTTATCGAGCGGGTCAGGCAAGCCGAGAGCGGCAAGCTCGGCGCGAGCACCAAGCTCGCCGAGGCGGTGGCGCGCTACTACGCCAAGCTGATGGCCTACAAGGATGAGTACGAAGTGGCGCGGCTCTACGCCAGCGGCGATTTCGCCAGGCGCGTGGCCGGCATGTTCGAGGGCGACTACAAGCTTCACTTCTACCTCGCCCCGCCGCTCATCGCCAAGCCCGACCCGCGCACCGGCGAGCCGAAGAAAATGCGCTTCGGCCCCTGGGTCATGCCCCTGTTCAAGGTCCTCGCACGCATGAAGGGACTGCGCGGCGGCGCGCTCGACCTGTTCGGGCGCAGCGAGGAGCGCCGCACCGAGCGCGCCCTGATCGACGAGTACGAGCGCACGCTCGACACGCTGCTCGCCGGCCTGTCGGCGCAGAACCTCGGCCTCGCGGTCCAGATCGCCTCGATCCCCGAGGAAATCCGCGGCTACGGCCACATCAAGCAAGAGAGCGTCGACAAGGCCCGCGCCAAGACCGACCAGCTCCTCGCGCACTACCGCGCCGGCGGGGCCGAAGAGCGCGCCGCCGCCTAAATGCGCCTAAATGGGGTCACGCCTAAAT
>JBOIFB010000086.1:0-10737 GCA_050741415.1 Burkholderiales bacterium
TGCCTCAACCTGCTGGTGACCTATCCCGAGGGCTGCCGCGCCAACTGCGCCTACTGCGGCCTGGCGCGCCACCGCGAGGAGGCGCGCGACTACGCCGACCGCAACTTCATCCGCGTCGACTGGCCCACGGCGCGCTACGAAGAGGTGATCGAGCGCGTCAAGGCGGGCTTGGACAGGGGCCGCTTCGAGCGCATGTGCATCTCGATGATCACCCACCCGAATTCCAACGACGACACTTTCGTGCTGCTGGAGAGATGGACGCGCGAAGTGCCGCAGGTGCCGGTTTCGATTCTTTCGAACCCGACCACTCTCGAAAAGCATCATCTCGAAGAGATGAAGCGCCTGGGCGCGGACATCTTCACGGTTGCGCTCGACGCGGTCACGCCCGGGATCTTCGAACGCACGCGCGGGCGCGGTGTCGACAGCCCGCACAGCTACGAAAAATACTGGCGGACGATCGAGTGGGCGGCCGAGATCTACGGTCCGGAGCATTTCGGCGCGCACCTGATCTGCGGCATGGGCGAGACCGAACGCGAGATCCTCGAGGTCGCGCAACGGATTCGCGACCTGGGCGGGCACAATCACATGTTCGCCTTCTTCCCCGAGCGCGGCTCGCTGATGGAGGACTGGCCGGCGGTCGACCGCGGGCAGTGGCGCCGCGTGCAGCTGGCCCGCTTTTTGATCGATTACCGCGGCCGGCGGATCGACCAAATGGCCTTCGACGAGTCCGGGCGCGTGGTGGATTTCGGCGTATCGAGAGAGGTTCTGGAGAAAGAGATCGCGGCCGGTACGCCGTTCCGCACCTCGGGTTGCCCGGGCAAGAGCGACGAGGTCTCGGCCTGCAACCGCCCCTATGGCGACTCGAGCCCGACCGACATCCTGTCGTTCCCGTTCGCCCCCGCCAAGCGCGACCTGAACGCGATCCGGCGCCAGATGGACGGCAAGTCGGTCAAGGTCGGGCGCTAGTCGACGAAATCGAGCTTGTCTTATCGCAGTATAAGTAAAGGCGAATGGAATTTCGTACTCGGGAAGTACAGTGTTTCATTGAACAGTGATATGCCGGAGGAGAGCGCCATGGATGCCGCCCCGAACACTGCCCTGATCGATGACCTGATCAAGCGGCGCATCGACGAGCTGCTGCCGCAGAAGCTCGAGCAGGCGCTCGCCAAGCGCGCCGAAACGCACACCCCGGCAATGTCGATCATCGCCACCAAGGGCACGCTCGACTGGGCCTACCCGCCGTTCATCCTCGCTTCGACCGCCGCCGCCCTGGGCTGGAAGGTCGACATGTTCTTCACCTTCTACGGCCTGCAGCTGCTGAAGAAGGACATCTCCGACCTGAAGATCTCGCCGCTCGGCAACCCGGGCATGCCGATGAAGATGCCGTTCGGCCCGGACTGGTTCAAGCACATCAACTGGAATATCCCGAACGTGGTGCAGGCGGCGATCCCCGGCTTCGAGAACGTCGCCACCACCCTCATGAAGCAGACCATGAAGAACAAAGGCATCGCGGATATAAGCGAGTTGCGCAGTCTGACGGCAGAGGCCGGCGTCAATCTGATCGGTTGCCAGATGACGGTCGACATGTTCGGCTTCAAGCACGAGGACTTTATTCCCGAGGTAAAGGAATACGTCGGCGCGGCGTCGTTCCTCGGCATCGCCAAGGACGCCGACGTCAGCCTGTTCATCTAACAGCAGAAATCTTCAGGGGGTAAGGTGAAAAAAGCTCTGGTTACCGCCGCGATTGCGGCGGCCCTCGCGCCGGGCGTGGCGCTCGCGACCGACGGCTATTTCCAGGACGGTTACGGCATGAAGGCGAATGGCATGGGCGGCGTGGGCATCGCCCTGCCCCAGGACGCGCTCGCGCCGGCGACCAACCCGGCGGGGCTGACGATGGTGGGCGACCGGCTCGACGTCGGTGCGACGCTTTTCCGCCCGGTGCGCAGCGCTGCGATCGTCGGCAACGGCGCCGGCTTGAGCGGGAGCTATGACGGCAACGATACGGCCGATTTCGTGATTCCCGAATTCGGCTACAGCAAGATGCTCAACCCGGACATTGCGGTCGGCGTCGCGGTGTACGGCAACGGCGGCATGAACACGACGTACAAGCCTTCGCCGTTTGCGGCGTTCGGCGGCACCAGCCCCACCGGCGTCGATCTGACGCAGCTGTTCGTCTCCCCGACCGTGGCCTACAAGCTCAACCCGAACAATTCGATCGGACTGGCGCTCAACCTCGCGTATCAGCAGTTCGGCTTGAGCGGGTTGTCGACTTCGGCATTCGCCGGCTACTCGTCCGACCCGACCAACTTTTCGGATCGCGGCAAGGATTCGGCGAGCGGTTGGGGCGTGCGCATCGGCTGGACCGGGCAGATCACGCCGGAGGTGACGCTGGGCGCGACCTACCAGTCGAAAACCAAGATGAGCAAGTTCGACAACTACAAAGGATTGTTCGCCAACCAGGGCGAATTCGACATCTCCGAGAACTACGGCCTTGGGATCGCGGTCAAGACCACGCCGCGCCTGACGCTCGCGGCCGACGTCGTGCAGATCAACTATTCCAAGATCGCTGCGGTGGGCGATCCGATCGACAGCCTCTTTGCCGGCAGCATGTTCGGTTCGACCAATGGTCCCGGATTCGGCTGGCGCGATGTGACCGTGCTCAAGCTCGGCGCGAGCTATGCCTATAGCGACAGGCTCACCCTGCGCGGCGGCTTCCAGACCCTGAGGCAGCCGATCCCGGCGAACCAGACGCTGCTCAATATCCTCGCCCCGGGGGTGGTGGAAAATCAGATCAGCCTGGGTGCGACCTGGGCGCTGTCGGACAAGTCGGAGGTGACGGTGGCCTACATGCACGCGTTCAAGACGACGGTCGACGGCGCGGGCTCGATCCCGCCGTCCTTCGGCGGCGGCGAGGCGAACCTGAGCATGTACCAGGACTCGATCGGGATTGCTTACGGGCTCAAGCTGTAACGCTGCGTGACGGGCGCGCAGCGCGACGGGGCCGGCGCGATCCGGCCCTTTTCTTTTCTGCTAACCTAGCCCGATGAAGTCGATCGACATCGCAGACATCGGCGCGCTCAAGAACGAGCTGCGAAAATACAAGCTCGGCAAGAAGCTCGAAATCAACGAGTTCAACCAGGCCGCGCGCCTGGCGTGGCTGGGCAGGATCGTGCTCTCGCCGCTCGATCCGGAGGACCCCGAGTGCCGCGCCTGGTTGCTGCTCCTGGAGCGCCCGGACGGGCTGGCGGGCGAGATGCTCGAGCTCGACGTGAAGCTGATCGGCCGCATCCACATCCTCGATGCGGAGCAGGGCGGGCGGCTGGCCGAGATCCTGCGCGAGGGCTTCGAGGCGCGCGCCAAGGAGCTCGACTCGCTCTCGCGGCGCGACTTTTACCTGGGCAAGTTCTTCCGTCCGAAGGACGGCGGCTGATGGCGGCGCCGCTCGCGCGCTGGATCCGGCTCGGACTGGTCGAGCCGCTCGAGCTGCACGCGGCCTACAGCGGGCTCGCTGCCGCGCAAGGCGCGGACGCGGCGCCGATCGTGGTCTGGGCCCAGGCCAGGACGCACCTGTGCCTCGGCCAGAGCCAGGGGCGGGCCGAGCTCAACCCGGGCGTGAGCGTGCCGGTGGTGCGCAGGCCGCTCGGCGGCGGCCTGGTGTGGGTCGACGAGTCGCAGTACGTGTTCGTGCTGATCGCGCCCAAGCGGCTCGCGCCGGGCCGGCCGGCGCGCTGGTTTTCCTGGGCGCTCGCGCCCGCGGTGGCGACCTACCGCCAGTTCGGGCTGCCGGCCTACCTGAACGAGCAGGACATCTGGCTGCACGGGCGCAAGATCGCCGGCAGCGGCGCGGCCACCATCGGCGAGTGCGCGGTGGTGGCCTCGAGCTTCCTGCTGCGCTTCCCCGCCGAGGCTTTCGCCGACAGCGTGGCCGGCCCGTCGCCCGACTTCCGCAGCTGGCTGCGCGACGGGCTGTCGCTCGCGATGACCGAGTGGGCCGACCACGGCGCGCTGCCCGCCGAGCGCGACCTGGAGCAGGTCTTCCGCGCCCGCATCGGCGCGCAGCATGGCTGGAGCTTCGAGCACTCCTGGCCTTCGGCGGCCGAACTGACGCAGATCGCCGAGGCGCGCGCCGAGCTCTCGGAGCCGATCGAGCAGGGCCGCGCGCGGCGCGATGTCAGGCTCAACGCGCGCCGCGTTCTTTCCCGGGTCTGACCGTGCCGACGGTCGCCGAGCGGCTGGCGCGCAAGCTGATCGTGTTTACGCGGGACGAGGCGCTGCGCGAGGACGTCGCCAGCTCCCTGCCCGAGGGTTGGCAGGCGAGCTACGCCGCGAGCGTGGCCGAGGTGGGCGAATTCCAGCAAGTGCTGCTGTACCGCTTTGTGCTGCTCGACCTGGAGCCGCGCGACGGCTCCGATCCGCTCGACACGGTGCGCGAGATTCGCAGCGAGATGCTGCTCAACATCCCGATCTTCTGCGTCGGCGGCGACCCCGCCGTGCGCGACGCGGCGCGGCTGGCGCGCGCGGACCGCTTCTTCGAGCGCAGCGGGCTCGCCGCATTGCTGCCCAGGCTGTGCGAAGGCTTCGCCTGGTGACCGGTTAGCCGGCTTCGGGCGGCGGGATGATGCCCAGGCGCTGGTATAGCGGCCGGATCTCCCTGCGGATCGCCGGCAGCTTGGAGGCGTAGGCCGCCGCCGCGCCGGCCGCGCACAGGCCGCCGAGCGCGAGCGTGAGCGGCGGGCCGAGGTAGCGCGACAGCGTTCCCGCGAGCAGTGCGCCGAGCGGACTCATGCCGAGGAAGGCCATGATGTACAGCGCAGCGACGCGCGCGCGCAGCCGGTCCTCGACGATGGTTTGCAGCACCGTATTGGTCGAGGCCGCGGTCAGCATGATTCCCATCCCGGTGAGGAAGATCAGCGGCAGCGCGAGCCGCAAATCGTGCGTGAACGAGAAGCAGGTGAGGGCGAGCCCCGCGCTCGCCGCCGAGAGCGGCAGGCGGCGCAGCAGGCCGCGGATCGAGCTGCGCGTGGCGAGGTAGATCATGCCCGATACCGCGCCGAAGCCGCCGGCGCCGATCAGCATGCCGAGCGTAGCCGAGTTGCCGTGAAACGCCTCCTTGGCGAACCACGGCATGAGCGACTGGTAGGGTTGGACGAAGAAACTCACCGCGGCGAGCAGCAGCAGCGCGCTGCGCGTGGGCAGGAAGCCGTAGGCGTAGCGAAAGCCCGCCACCAGCTCGCCCGCCCAGCCGCCGGCGCCGCGCTCGGGCGCGCGCCGCGGGGTGCGCATCGCCGCCAGCGCACCCAGCACCGCGAGGTAGGAAACGCTGTTCAGACCGAAGCCCCAGGCCACGCCCGCCGAGGCGATGATGGCCCCGCCGATCATGGGCCCGACGAAGCGCGCGCCGTTCATCAGCGCTGAGCTGAGCGCGATCGCGTTCGGCAGGTCCTCCCGCCCGCCGACCAGCTCGACCAGGAAGGACTGGCGCGCGGGGCTGTCGAAGGCGTTCACCACGCCCAGCACGAGATTGCCCGCCACCAGGTGCCAGGCCTCAATGCGCCCGCTCGCCACCAGCGTGAACATCACCAGCGACTGCGCCAGCGCCGTGCCCTGCGTCGCGTACAGCACCCTGCGCTTGACCATGCGGTCGACCAGCACCCCGGCTACCGGCGCCAGCACCAGGAACGAGATCTGCAGCGCGAAGGCCGCCAGGCCGAGCAGAAAGGCCGAACCCGAGATGCGGTAAATCAGCCAGCTGGTGGCGATCAGCTGCATCCAGGTGCCGATCTGCGAGGTGCCCTGGCCGAGGAAATACAGCCGGTAGTTCCGGTGCCGGAGCGCGCGCAGGCTTTGCGGCAGGGCCACGGGCAGGGCGCGCCTAGGCGCGCGCGGCGAGCTTGTCGAGCTGCTCGCGCAGCTTGCCGAGGGTGGCCTCGAAGCCGGCCAGGCGCTCGCGCTCCTGCGCCACGATCTTGGGCGGGGCGCGCTCGACGAACGAGGCATTTCCCAGCTTGCCGTGCGACTTGGCGATCTCGCCTTGCACGCGCGCAATTTCCTTCTGCAGGCGCCCGATCTCGGCCGGAACGTCGACTTCGACGTGCGGCATCACGCGATGCGGGCCTGCCACGGCAACCGGTGCGTCGACATCAGGGAGCAGGTCGACGACGCGCAATTCCGATGGCCGGACGAGGCAGATAAAGGCACTGGTCGTCGATCGACTCGGGTTCGCCGTCACGTAGAAAGGAACCTTCTCTTGCGGCGCGAGCATTAATTCGCTGCGCAGATTGCGGCCGGCGTTGACCACGCTCTTCGCCAGCGCGATTTCCCGCTCGGCCGCTTCGTCGATCTTCTCCGGCTGGCTCTTCGGGTAGGGAGCGAGCATGACGGACTCGCCGCTCTTACCGGCCAGAGGCGCCACCTTCTGCCAGAGTTCCTCCGTGATAAATGGAATCACCGGATGAGCAAGGCGTAGCGCCGCTTCGAGAACACGAACAAGCGTTCGGCGGGTTCCGCGCTGCTCGGATTCGTTGCCTTGCGCGAGTTGATGCTTGGCCAATTCGAGGTACCAGTCGCAGTATTCGTCCCAGACGAAGCGGTAGATGGCATTCGCGACATTGTCCAGGCGGTACTCTGCGAAGGCTTGCGCCGCCTCCGCTTCAGTGCGCTGCAGCGTGCTGATGATCCATCGGTCCCAGGCGCTGAGCGAGACCTTGGCGCGTTCGTCGGTGCCGCAGTCCCGCCCCTCGGTGTTCATCAGCACGAAGCGGGTGGCGTTCCAGAGCTTGTTGCAGAAGTTGCGGTAGCCCTCGCAGCGCTTGAAGTCGAAGTTGACGTTGCGCCCGAGCGTAGCGTAGGCGGCCATGGTGAAGCGCAGCGCGTCGGCGCCGAAGGCGGGAATGCCTTCAGGGAACTCCTTCTTCGTCCGCGCGCGGATCTTGGGCGCATCCTCGGGCTTGCGCAGCCCGGTGGTGCGCTTGTCGAGCAGGGCGTCCAAGCCGATGCCGTCGATCAGGTCGACCGGGTCGATCGTGTTGCCCTCGGACTTCGACATCTTCTTGCCTTCGTGGTCGCGCACGATGCCGTGGATGTAGACGTCGCGAAACGGCACGCGGCCGGTAAACCAGGTCGTCAGCATGATCATGCGCGCGACCCAGAAGAAGATGATCTCGTAGCCGGTCACCAGCACCGAGGAGGGCAGGTAGAGCTCGTAGGCGAGCTTGTCCGCGCCCTGCGGCTCGGGCCAGCCGAGCGTCGAGTGGCACACCAGCGCCGAGGAGAACCAGGTATCGAGCACGTCGGGGTCGCGCGTCAGGGGTTTTCCTGAAGATTGTTTTAATGCTTCTTCGTGGGTTCTCGCGACATAGACCTTTCCGTCGTCGTCGTACCAGGCCGGGATCTGGTGGCCCCACCACAGCTGGCGCGAAATGCACCAGTCCTGGATATTGTTCATCCACTGGTAGTAGGTGCTGAGCCAGTTCTCGGGGTGGAACTTCACTTCGCCGTTCTGGACCGCTTCGATCGCGCGCGCGGCGATCGATTTGCCGCCGGCTCCCGGCTTGGACATGGCGACGAACCACTGGTCGGTGAGCATCGGCTCGACCGCGGCGCCGGTGCGGCCGCAGCGCGGCACCACCATGCGGTGCGGCTTGACCGCCTCGAGCAGGCCGGCGGCCTCGAGATCGCGCACGATGCGCTCGCGCGCCTCGTAGCGGTCCAGGCCGCGGTACTTCTGCGGCCCGTTGTCGTTGATGCGCGCATCCAGAGTCAGCACCGCGATCTGCGGCAGGTTGTGGCGCAGTCCGACCTGCCAGTCGTTGAAGTCGTGCGCCGGGGTGACTTTGACGCAGCCGGTGCCGAATTCGCGCTCGACGTATTCGTCGGCGATCACCGGGATGCGCCGTCCGGTGAGCGGCAGCTCGACCTCGCGCCCGACGTAGGCGCGGTAGCGCTCGTCCTCGGGGTGCACCATGACCGCGACGTCGCCCAGCAGGGTCTCGGGGCGGGTGGTGGCGACGGTCAGGCTGAAGCCCTCGCCGGGGTAGCGGATGTGCCACAACTGGCCGTCCTCCTCTTCGCTCTCGACCTCGAGGTCGGACACCGCGGTGAGCAGCACCGGGTCCCAGTTCACCAGCCGCTTGCCGCGGTAGATCAGCCCCTGCTCGTGCAGCCGCACGAAGGTCTCCATCACCGCGCGCGAGAGCTTCTCGTCCATGGTGAAGTACTCGCGGTTCCAGTCGCAGGAATCGCCCATGCGCCGCATCTGCTCGGTGATGATCGAGCCCGAGCGGGCTTTCCACTCCCAGACCTTGGCGATGAAGTCTTCGCGCCCGAGGGCGCGGCGGCTTGCACCCTGCTGCTCGAGCTGGCGCTCGACCACGATCTGGGTCGCGATGCCGGCATGATCGGTGCCGGGCAGCCACAGGGTGTTGTTGCCGCGCATGCGGTGGTAGCGCGTGAGCGCGTCCATGATCGTCTGGTTGAACGCGTGCCCCATGTGCAGCACGCCGGTGACGTTCGGCGGCGGCAGCTGGATGCAGAACGCGGGCTTGCCCGGCTCGGCGCCGGCAGCGAACCAGCCGGCTTGCTCCCAGCGGCGGTACCAGCGCCGCTCGACCGCGCCCGGATCGAAGCTCTTGTCGAGAGGCATCGGCTTACTTCGAGTTGGAGTCCTGCGGCGGCTCGCCGAGCGCCTGCGCGACCGAAACGGCGATCGCCTCGCGCACCATCAGGTGGACGCTTGCCGCGAGCTCGGCGCGCATGCCGTTCAGCACCTGCTCGAGCATGTCGCCCAGCGTACCCGCCAGGCGCTCCTCGAACACGCGGTCCAGCTCCGGCGCGAGCCGCAGCAGCACTGCGTTCTCAAGCTCTTCGGCCAGCGCTTCGACCGTGGCGCGGTCCACGCCGCGCGCGGGGCGTGCGGCGTTCGGGTCGACGATCTCGGTCAGCACCGGAACGTCCTCCTCCCGTTTGGGCGCTTCCTGGTGCCGGCGCAGCAGCGCGTCGACGCGCTGGATCAGCGGGTTGAACTCCCTGCGCGGCTCGTCACTCACTGCGCGCCGCCTCCCGTGCAAGGTCGTGGTCGCCGATCGGGTAGCCGCGGGCGCGGTACCAGCGGTAGCGCGTCCGCCCGGCCTCGCGCTCGTCGTCGCCGCGCGCGACGATCTCGAGCAGGCGCTCGAAGCGCTCGAAGTGCGGCGGCGCCTCGGGCGACAGATTGAGCAGCACCTCGCAGGCCTGCGGCGCTTGGCCGTCGGTCGCGATCAGGACCGGGGTCTGCGCCGCCTCGGGGTCGTGCGCAAGGCAGTGCGGCACGAATCCGGTCGGCGGCCAGCTCCACAGCATGCGGTCCAGGCGCTGCGCCGTGTCCGGCTCGGGCGCGTAGATCAGCAGGTGTTTTTTCTGCGCCAGCGCCTTGCCGGCGAGGCGGCAGGCCACCTGCAGTTTGTCTTCGGCATTGAAGTAAAATTCGATGCGGGTCACTTTGCGCCCGCATGCCGCAGCACGAAGCGCACCAGCAGCGGCACCGGGCGGGCGGTCGAGCCCTTGTCGCGCCCGCTCCTCCAGGCCGTGCCGGCGATGTCCAGGTGCGCCCAGCGCAGCTTCTTGGCAAAGCGCGACAGGAAGCATGCCGCGGTCACGCTGCCGGCGGGCCGGCCGCCGATGTTCGCCATGTCGGCGAAGTTCGAGCGCAGCTGCTCCTGGTAGTCCTCCCACAGCGGCATCTGCCAGACACGGTCCCAGGCGTCCTCGCCGGCTGCGCGCAGCTCGTCGGCCAGCTTCTGGTCATTGGCGAACATGCCGGTCGCGACGTGCCCGAGTGCGATCACGCAGGCGCCGGTGAGGGTCGCGACGTCGACCACGACGTCGGGCTGCATGCGCTCGGTGTAGGTAAGCGCGTCGCACAGGATCAGGCGCCCCTCGGCGTCGGTGTTTAGGATCTCGACCGTCTGCCCCGAGAGCGTGGTGACCACGTCGCCGGGCCGGGAAGCCCCGCCGCCGGGCATGTTCTCGCAGGTCGGCACGACCGCGATCACGTTCACCGGCGCTTTCATGCCGGCCAGCGCGCGCAGCGCGCCGAGCACGCTCGCGGCGCCCGACATGTCGTACTTCATTTCGTCCATCTCGGCCGCCGGCTTGAGCGAGATGCCGCCGGTGTCGAAGGTGATGCCCTTGCCCACCAGCACCACCGGCTTGCTCGACTTGGCCGCGCCGTTGTAGCGCAGCACGATCAGCTTGGGCGGCTGGTGCGAACCGCGCGTCACCGAGAGCAGCGCGCCCATGCCGAGCTTCTCCATCTCGCGCCGCTCGAGCACTTGCAGCCCGAGCTTGTACTTACGCGCAAGCTTCTTCGCTTCATCGGCCAAGTAGGACGGCGTGCAGAGGTTCGGCGGCAGGTTGCCCAGCGTGCGCGCGAGCGCCGCGCCGTCCGCGGTGGCGACCGCTTCCTTCACCGCGGCCTGGGTCTGCAGCGTCACCGGCCCCTCGCATTGCGCCAGCGTCACCGCGGAAAGTGCGGGCGCGGGTGGCTTGTTCTGCGTCTTGAGCTGATCGAAGCGGTAGAAAGCTTCGCGCAGGCCGAGCACCAGCTGGCGCAGTCCCCAGGGCTGGCTGCGGCGCGCTGCCCTGAGCTCGCCGAGGTATACCGTGGCGTCCTTCGCGCCGAGCTCGCGCAGCGCGTTCGCCGCGCCTCGCACCGCGTCGCGCAAGGGCTGCTCGCCGAACTCCTTGCGCTCGCCCAGGCCG
>JBOIFB010000087.1:0-10698 GCA_050741415.1 Burkholderiales bacterium
CAAGCTCTACATTATTCGCAAGAGCGCGGGCCACGCGATCCAGGCGCTCAACCTCGCGCACGGTAAGGAGTACTACGTTCCATCCATGTCGGCGCGGACGATCGTCTACAAAGGAATGTTGCTTCCGCACCAAGTCGGAGAGTACTACCTCGACCTTAAGGACTTGCGCATGGAGTCGGCGCTGGCGCTCGTTCATCAGCGCTTTTCGACCAACACTTTCCCCAGCTGGGACCTGGCGCACCCGTTCCGCATGATCGCGCACAATGGCGAGATCAATACGCTGCGCGGCAACGTCAACTGGATCCGGGCACGGCAGGGCGCGATATCCAGCCCGATCCTGGGCAACGACTTGGGCAAGATCTGGCCTCTCATCTATGACGGGCAGTCGGACTCCGCATCGTTCGACAACGCGCTCGAGTTGCTGGTCATGTCCGGCTATTCGGTCGCGCACGCCATGATGATGATGATTCCCGAAGCATGGGAGAACCACGCTCTGATGGATCCCGGCCGGCGAGCTTTCTACGAGTATCACGCGGCGATGATGGAGCCCTGGGACGGGCCGGCCTCGATCGCGTTTACCGACGGGCGCCAGATCGGCGCCACGCTCGATCGCAATGGCCTTCGGCCCTCGCGCTACGTGGTCACCGACGATAATCTCGTGATTATGGCCTCTGAGGTTGGCGTGCTACCGGTGCCGGAGGAGCATATCGTCAAGAAATGGCGTCTGCAGCCTGGCAAGATGTTCCTCGTCGACCTCGAGAGAGGGCGAATCATCGACGACAAAGAGCTCAAAGAGTCGCTCGCGTCGGCCAAGCCTTACGCCGAGTGGATCGAGCGCATCCGGATCAAGCTCGACGCGTTGCCCGCGCCGAAGGAAAAACGCGACGCCGCGCGCGCCAGCCTGCTGGATCGCCAGCAGGCGTTCGGCTATACGCAGGAGGATCTCAAGTTCCAAATGATCCCCATGGCCGAGCAGGCGCAAGAGCCGGTTGGCTCGATGGGCAACGATTCCTCGCTTGCTGTGCTGTCGAATAAGAACAAGAACCTGTATCAGTACTTCAAGCAGCTGTTCGCGCAGGTCACGAATCCTCCGATCGACCCGATCCGCGAAGAGCTGGTGATGTCGCTGGTGTCATTCATCGGACCGAAGCCCAACTTGCTTGGAATCGACGAGATGAATCCGCCCTTGCGGCTCGAGGTGTCCCAGCCGGTGCTCGACTTCGAGCAGATGGAGACCATCCGCCACATCGAGAACTACACCGACGGCAAGTTCAAGTCCTGTGAGCTCGACATCACCTATCCGCTCGCCTGGGGCAAGGAGGCGATCGAGGCACGCCTTGCGTCCTTGCGCGCGCAAGCCGAGGACGCGGTGCGCGCCGGTACCTCGATCATCATCCTGTCGGACCGCCGAGTGGACCGCAACAACGTCGCCATTCCGGCGCTGCTCGCCCTTTCGGCGATTCACCAGCACCTGGTTGGCAAGGGGCTGCGCACCTCGACCGGCTTGGTCGTCGAGACGGGGTCCGCGCGCGAAGTGCACCATTTCGCCCTGCTCGGGGGCTATGGCGCCGAAGCCGTGCATCCCTATCTCGCGTTGGAGACCCTGATCGAGCTTGCGGGGCAGGGACGCCTCGCCCAGGGGATCGACGCGCACAAGGCTTGCAAGCATTTCATCAAGGCGGTCGGCAAGGGCTTGGCAAAGGTCATGTCCAAGATGGGCATTTCCACCTACATGTCCTACACCGGGGCGCAGATCTTCGAGGCGGTCGGCTTATCGCGCGCGCTGGTCGACAAATATTTCAGCGGCACGACTTCGTCGGTCGAGGGAATCGGCGTTTTCGAAGTGGCCGAAGAGGCGATTCGGGTGCATCGCGCCGCTTTCGACGAGGAAGACCCGGTGCTCAGGAACGCGCTGGATGCGGGCGGCGAGTATGCCTGGCGCGTGCGCGGAGAAGAGCACATGTGGACGCCGGATGCGATCGCGAAGCTGCAGCACGCGACGCGTCGCAATTCGTACTCGACCTTCAAGGAGTACGCGAGCATCATCAACGACCAGTCGAAGCGCTACATGACCTTCCGTGGTCTGTTCGAGTTTCGCTTCGATCGCGCCCAGCCGGTTCCGATCGACGAGGTCGAGCCCGCAGCGGAGATAGTGAAGCGGTTCTCGACCGGCGCCATGTCGCTCGGCTCGATATCCACCGAGGCGCATACAACGCTCGCAGTGGCGATGAACCGCATCGGCGGCAAGTCGAATACCGGCGAAGGCGGCGAAGACTGGCGCCGGTACGCGCCCGTCAAGCGGGGTGAAACGCTCGCCTCGCGTCTGGGAAGGGGCCGGGTCGAGGCCGATATCGCGCTCAAGGAAGGCGATATGCTCAAGTCCAAGATCAAGCAGGTCGCGTCCGGGCGCTTCGGCGTCACCGCAGAGTACCTGGCATCGGCCGAGCAGATCCAAATAAAGATAGCGCAAGGCGCCAAGCCCGGAGAGGGTGGACAGCTGCCGGGACGCAAGGTATCCGAGTACATCGCGGAGCTGCGCTTTGCGACCCCGGGCGTTGAGTTGATTTCTCCGCCACCGCACCACGACATTTATTCGATCGAGGACTTGGCCCAGCTGATCCACGACCTCAAGAACGCGAATCCAGCAGCCTCGATCAGCGTCAAGCTGGTGTCGGAGGTTGGCGTCGGAACGGTGGCGGCGGGTGTGGCGAAGGCCAAGTCCGATCACGTAACCATTTCCGGTCACGACGGCGGCACCGGCGCGTCGCCGTGGTCGTCGATCAAGCATGCCGGCACGCCGTGGGAGCTGGGCCTGGCCGAAACGCAGCAGACGCTGGTTCTCAACCGCCTGCGCGGCCGCATCGCGGTTCAAGTCGACGGACAGATCAAGACAGGGCGCGATGTGGTAATCGGCGCCATTCTCGGAGCGGATGAGTTCGGCTTCGCCACCGCGCCGTTGGTGGTCGGGGGCTGCATCATGATGCGCAAGTGCCACCTCAACACTTGCCCGGTCGGCGTCGCGACCCAGGATCCCGTGCTGCGCAAGAAATTTTCCGGCAAACCCGAATACGTGGTGAACTTCTTCTTCTACGTTGCGGAGGAAGTGCGCGAACTGATGGCGAACCTGGGCATCCGCAAGTTCCACGACCTGATCGGCCGCACTGCGCTGCTCGACATGAAAAAGGGTATCGAGCACTGGAAGGCGAAAGGACTCGATTTCTCCAAAGTGTTCTACATGCCGAACATGCCGCAGGACGTGGCCCGCTTCCACAGCGAGACTCAGAATCACGGACTCGATAAGGCGCTGGACAACCGGCTCATTGAGCTGGCGCAGCCGGCAATCGAGCGCGGCGAAGCAGTTTCGATCGATATGCCGATCCGGAATATCAACCGCACGGTCGGCACCATGTTGTCGTTCGAGATTGCGCGCCGCTACGGGCACGAGGGCCTGCCCGACGACACTATTCACGTGCGCCTGGCGGGGTCCGCAGGCCAGAGCTTCGGCGCCTTTCTGGCCAAGGGCGTGACGCTGGAACTCATCGGCGACACGAACGATTATTGCGGGAAGGGACTATCGGGCGGGCGCATCAGCGTGCAGCCCTCGCCCAAATTCCGCGGCGACCCTGCGCAGAACATCATCACCGGCAACGTGGTGCTCTACGGCGCCATTGCGGGAGAGGCCTACTTCCGCGGTGTGGCGGGCGAGCGCTTCGCGGTTCGCAATTCCGGCGCACACGCCGTGGTGCAGGGGGTCGGCGACCACGGCTGCGAGTACATGACTGGCGGCACGGTCGTGGTGCTGGGCGCAACCGGGCGCAACTTTGCCGCCGGCATGTCGGGCGGCATTGTCTACGTCCTGGACGCCGATGACGTGTTCGTCAATCACTGCAATCCAGCCATGGTCGATCTTGAGCCCGTGCTTTCGGAATCCGAACAACAGGCGAAAATTGGCGCGGAGCTGTGGCATTTGGGCCAGGCAGACGAGGTCATTCTCAAGCGGATGCTCGAGAAGCACGTTCGCTACACCGGCAGCAGCAAGGCCCGGGAGGCCTTGGACGGCTGGGCATCATACCGGCCGCGCTTCGTCAAGGTGTTCCCGCGCGAGTACCGGCGCGCGTTGGGCGAGCTCGCGACGGCTCACAAGAAAGCGGCGGCGTAGATGGGTAAGATCACCGGTTTTCTCGAGTATAAGCGCCTGCAGGAAGCAAGCGAGGACAAGGACTCGCGCAAGAAACATTATCGCGAATTCATCCTGCGGCTGAGCGACGACGAGGCGAAGATCCAGGGAGCCCGCTGCATGGACTGCGGGACCCCGTTCTGCATGCCGGGCTGCCCGGTGAACAACCTCATCCCGGACTGGAACGACCTGGTTTACCGCCAGGACTGGAAGACGGCGATCGAAGCGCTGCATTCGACCAACAATTTCCCCGAGTTCACCGGGCGAATCTGCCCTGCGCCGTGCGAGGAAGCCTGCACGTTGCGCATCAACGACGACCCGGTCGGCATCAAGTCGATTGAGCACGCAATCATCGACAAGGCCTGGGAAGAGGGCTGGGTCGATCCGCAGCCGCCGTCGCACAAGACCGGCAAGAAGGTTGCGGTGATCGGCTCGGGGCCGGCAGGGTTGGCGTGTGCCCAGCAGCTGGCGCGGGTCGGGCACGATGTGGTGGTGTTCGAGAAGAACGATCGCCTCGGAGGGCTGCTGCGCTACGGCATTCCCGATTTCAAGATGGAGAAATGGCTGATCGACCGCAGACTCGGCCAGATGGAGGCGGAAGGCGTCGAGTTCCGCGTCAATCATGTGATCGGTCCGGCCCCGGTCGGGGCAGGCAACAAGCAGGCGAAGCCGGTCAGCCCGAAAAAACTGCTGACGGAGTTCGACGCAGTAGTGCTCTGCGGCGGCGCCGAGCTGCCGCGCGACCTCCCAGTCCCTGGGCGCGAGCTCGACGGCATCCACTTCGCGATGGAGTTCCTGCCGTTACAGAATCGGCGCGTGGCAGGAGACAAGAACGTCGAAGACTTATGGGCGAGCGGAAAGCACGTGGTCGTGATCGGCGGCGGCGATACGGGATCGGACTGCGTCGGCACCTCCAACCGCCATGGCGCCGCATCCGTAGCCCAATTCGAGTTGCTGCCGATGCCGCCCGATCTCGAGCGTAATCCCGTATGGCCGTACTGGCCGCAGCGGCTGCGGACTTCCTCCTCGCACGAGGAAGGTGTCGCGCGCGACTGGTCGATCGGGACCAAGGAGTTCGTAGGCGAGAACGGACAAGTTAAGGCCATCAACGCGGTGCGTCTGGAGTGGAAGGACGGCAAGATGAGCGAGTTGCCCGGCAGCGAGTTCCTGCTGCCGGCGGATCTGGTGTTGCTCGCGATGGGCTTCGTTTCGCCGGTGCAGGCGGTGCTTGATGCGTTCGGTGTGGAGAAGGATCCGCACGGCAACGCCAAAGCGGCGACCGACGGCGAAGCCTGCTATCTGACCAGCGTGCCGAAGGTATTCGCCGCGGGTGACATGCGCCGCGGCCAGTCGCTGGTGGTGTGGGCAATCCGTGAAGGACGTCAGTGCGCCCGCGCGGTCGACGAATTCCTGATGGGCTTTTCCGAGCTGCCAAGATGACATCCTGCGCCCTCTCGCTCCGCCACGAGCGAACGCGAGGCGCGATGTCCGAGGGCAAGTAACCGCTTCCATGTCCCTTTCCGTGATCGTGCTCGCCGCGGGCCAGGGCAAGCGCATGCATTCCTTGCTGCCGAAGGTGCTGCACCGCCTGGCCGGGCGTCCGCTGCTCGCGCACGTGCTGCAGGCGGCGCGGGCGCTTGATCCGGCGCGAGTCGTCGTGGTGCACGGCCACGGCGGCGCCGACGTCAAGTCCGCGTTCGCCGACTCCGGGGTGACATGGGTTGAACAAGCGTCGCAGCAGGGCACAGGGCACGCGGTCGCGCAGGCGTTGCCCGAGATTCCACCCGAAGACGATGTGCTGATCCTATACGGCGACGTACCCTTGATCGAAGTCGAGACTTTGAGGCAGCTAGTGCAGGCCGCAAGCGGCGGCCTCGCGATCCTTGCGGCCGAAGCGCCCGATCCGAGCGGCTACGGCCGCGTGGTGCGCGATGCGCGAGGCGAGGTGCTGCGAATTGTCGAGCAGCGGGATGCGGGTCTGGCCGAACGCGAGTTGCGCGAAGTCAACGCCGGGTTCCTCTGCGCGCCGGCGAAGCGGCTCGCCGAGTGGTTGGCCAAGGTCCGCAACCACAACGCGCAGAAGGAGTACTACCTCACCGACGTGGTTGCGCTTGCGGTGTCTGACCGTGTCGCGGTGTCCGCGGTGAAGGCGCGCACGTGGGCCGAGGTCGCCGGGGTGAATTCCAAGCGCGAGCTCGCGGCGCTCGAGCGCGAAGTCCAGCGTCGCGAGGCCGAGCGCCTGCTCGACGCCGGCGTGACGCTTGCCGATCCTGCGCGCATCGACGTGCGTGGCAGCCTGGCATGCGGGCACGACGTCGTGCTCGACGTGAATTGCGTGTTTGAAGGGCAGGTGCGGCTGGGGGACGGAGTACACGTCGGGCCCAATTGCGTGCTGCGCAACGTAACCATCGCCGCTGACACCGAAGTGCTCGCTTTTTCCATGCTGGAGGACGCACGGGTCGGCGCGCGCTGCCGCGTCGGGCCTTACGCGCGGCTGCGTCCGGGCGCAAGCCTCGACGAGGGCGTGCACGTCGGCAACTTCGTCGAAGTGAAAGCGAGCCGCCTCGGCGCCGGCTCCAAGGTCAATCACCTCGCGTACATCGGCGACTCGGAGGTCGGGGCACGGGTCAACATCGGCGCGGGTACGATCACCTGCAACTATGACGGCGCTGCCAAGCACCGAACCGTGATCGAGGACGACTGCTTTATCGGCTCCGATGCGACCCTGGTGGCACCGGTGAGAATCGGCAAGGGCTCCTACATCGGCGCCGGCTCCACCATCAGCAAGGACACCCCGGCCGGGCAGCTCACCGTGGCGCGCGCCAGGCAGGTTTCGATTCCCGCCTGGAAGCCGAACCGGAAGAAGAGCTGACGGCATGTGCGGAATTGTCGCCGCGGCGTCGCGCCGCGACATCGTTCCGGTCCTGATCGAGGGCCTGCGACGGCTCGAGTACCGCGGCTACGATTCGGCCGGCGTTGCGGTGCTGGGCGCGCAAGACAAGCCGCAGCTGAAGCGGCTGCGCGCCGCGGGTCGCGTCGCGGAGCTGGCGGCGCAGATAGACGCGCAGAAGCTCGGTAGCGATACGGGCATCGCCCACACGCGCTGGGCCACGCACGGCGCTCCGAGCGAGAAGAACGCGCATCCGCACGTTTCAGGCGGCCTCGCCGTGGTTCACAACGGCATCATCGAGAATCACGAGCAGATCCGCGCGCGCCTGACAG
The DNA here is from genome assembly GCA_050741415.1 of Burkholderiales bacterium. GTDB lineage: Bacteria > Pseudomonadota > Gammaproteobacteria > Burkholderiales > SG8-39 > DAHVFK01. The sequence continues at coordinate 7,400 of JBOIFB010000087.1, forward strand.
GCGAAGGCTACGTCTTCGCCTCGGAAACCGATAGCGAGGTCATCGCGCACCTCGTCGCCCACCTGCGCAGGACCAGTCCGGACCTGCTCTCGGCGGTATGCAAGGCGGCCAGCGAGCTGGCGGGCGCGTTCGCCATCGCGGTGGTGTCGGAAGGCGATCCGCACGTCGTCGCACTGGCGCGCAAGGGCGCGCCGCTGCTGCTCGGCCTGGGTGAGCGCGAGAATTTTGCCGCCTCGGACGCCTCGGCGCTGATCCAGGTCACTTCGCGCGTCGTCTACCTCGAAGACGGGGACTGCGCCGAGATCCGCCCGGACGGGGTGCGTGTGATCGACGCTCGCGGGCTCCGCGTCGAGCGTTCGGTGCACCTCTCCGAGATGACCGCGCAGGCAGTCGAGCTCGGGCCGTTCCGGCATTACATGCAGAAGGAAATTTTCGAGCAACCGGGGGCGCTCGCCAATACGCTCGAGGCGGTCGCAGTCGCGAATTCGGTGCAGCCGGGCTTGTTCGGTTCGGACGCCGCCGCCATGCTGAAGGACGTTTCCTCGGTGCAGATCGTCGCCTGCGGCACGAGCTACCACGCCGGAATGGTGGCGCGCTACTGGATCGAGTCGATCGCGCATCTGCCGGCGCAAGTCGACATCGCGAGCGAGTACCGCTACCGCGAAGTAGTGCCGGACCGGCACGGGCTTTTCGTCACGATCTCGCAGTCGGGCGAGACGGCCGACACGCTCGCGGCGCTGGAGTACGCGAAGTCGCTCGGCATCGAGCGCACGCTGTCGATCTGCAACGTGCCGGAGAGCTCGCTGGTGCGCGCCTCGCGTCTGCGCTTTCTGACGCGCGCGGGCCCCGAGATCGGCGTCGCATCGACCAAGGCCTTCACCACCCAGTTAGGGGCACTCTTTCTGCTGGTCCTGGTGCTGGCGAAGCTCGGGCGCCATCTTTCGCCGCGGGCCGAGGACGGGCTGCTAAAGGCACTGCGACACGCGCCCGCGGCGATCGGCAAGGTGCTGGAAACCGAACCCGAGGTCCAGCGCTGGGCCGGGCGCTTCGCGCAGAAGCAGCACGCGCTTTTCCTCGGGCGTGGCATCCATTGGCCGATCGCCATGGAAGGCGCGCTCAAGCTGAAGGAGATTTCATATATTCATGCCGAGGCCTATGCCGCAGGCGAGCTCAAGCACGGGCCGCTGGCGCTGGTCGACCGCGACATGCCCGTGGTGGCCGTGGCCCCGGGCGACGCGCTGGTGGAAAAGCTGAAATCCAATCTGCAGGAGGTGCGCGCCCGAGGCGGCGAATTGTACGTCTTTGCCGACCGCGAAACGCAGATCGAGGAGAGCGACACGGTACACGTGATCCGTCTCGCCGAGCACGCGGGACCTCTGTCGCCGATCCTGCACGTGGTTCCGCTGCAGCTGCTTGCCTACCACGCCGCGCTCGCGCGCGGCACCGACGTCGACAAGCCGCGCAATCTGGCCAAGTCGGTAACCGTCGAGTGAGCGGTGAGCCAGGGCTAATTCTCGAGTCTCGGTAACCGGCACCGGAAGTCGACCACCTCGACCAGGTGGCGGCGCGTCTCTTCCGTGATTTCGCCGCCGGAGTTATCCTTATGTAGCAAGCCGCGATTACGGAAGGGATATGTCCAGATTTCTCGCAGTTGCGTTGATCCTGTACGTCGGCGCGGCAAGCAGCGCGCCGGACATGTTTTCATTTGGCGATCCGAAACAGGGCAAGAAACTCTACGAAGAGCGGTGCGCGGCCTGCCACGTGGCACAGTTCGGCGGCGACGGCTCGCACGTATTCACGCGCACCGAGCGCAGAATCCATACGCCCGCGGCACTGCTCGCGCAGGTTCAGGGTTGCAACCAGCGTGCTCGCAGCGACCTGTCGGCCGAGGACGAGCAGAGTGTCGCGGCCTGGTTGAATGAGCGCTACTACAAGTTCAAGTAGGACCGGCCGCGGTCGTTCTCATCTTGCGCCATTTCGGCGGCGGCCTTCTTCACCGTGGCGGGAATCTTGGCCGAGCGCACGATGCGGTCTCGGGCGGCGCGGCGCCGCGGCTCACGGATCGTGAGCGGCGTATGATCCACGCGAGGCCACGGAGGTACATCATGAATTTGAAACGCAATCTCGCAGCGGCTGCCGCGCTCGCTTTCGGTTTGGCAAGCGCGCCGTTTGCTTACGCGCAGGGCTACGGCTACGGCCCCGGGATGATGGGCGGCTACGGCTGGGGCGGCGGTTGGGGTTTCGGAATGGTCGGAATGGTGCTTTGGTGGGTGCTGATCGTCCTCGGGATCGTGTTGCTCGCGAAATGGCTCTTCAGTGGCGGAGCGGGCGGCGGGCGCGCGGCGGGCAATCGCGCGCTGGAGATTCTCAGGGAACGCTACGCCCGGGGCGAGATCGACAAGAAGGAATTCGAGGAAAGGAAGCGCGATCTCGGCGCTTGAGCGCCGGTCCCGGTTCAGTGCCTGACGGATGGCGCCACCTTGCGTCCTGCGCCCAGACCAGTACCGGCGGAAGACGCGGCGAGACCGTCCAGGATCGGGCATTCGGGTCGGTCGTCGCCGTGGCAGTGCTCGGCAAGCGTGGCGAGCGTGCGCTTCATCGCCTCGAGCTCGGCGATGCGCGCGTCAAGCTCCGCGATGTGCTCCTGCGCCAGCGCCTTGACTTTGCTGCTCGGGCGGCGCTGGTTGCGCCAAAGACCCAGCAGCTGCTCGATCTGCTTGATCGAAAATCCCAGATTGCGCGCCTGCCGGATGAAGCGCAGGGTATGCACGTCGCGGTCGGAGTACGTGCGGTAGCCCGAATCAGTCCGCACCGCCTTCGCAATAAGTCCGATGCCTTCGTAGTGGCGGATCATTTTCGCCGACACACCGGAATGCCTGGCGGCCTCGCCGATGTTCATCTGCATCGTGTTCATGATCTTTCTCCGGCTCCGCGCCAGCGCCGCAGCATCAGCGCATTCGTGACCACGCTCACGCTGCTGAAGGCCATCGCAGCCCCCGCGATGATCGGGTTGAGGAACCCGAACGCGGCGAGCGGAATGCCGACCGCGTTGTAGAAAAACGCCCAGAACAGGTTCTGACGGATCTTGCGGTAGGTGCGGCGCGAGATGCCGATCGCATCGGCCACCAGCCGCGGGTCGCCGCGCATCAGGGTGATGCCCGCGGTGTGCATCGCGACGTCGGACCCGGTGGCCATGGCGATGCCGACGTCGGCGGCGGCGAGCGCCGGCGCGTCGTTGATGCCGTCGCCCACCATCGCGACCACCTTGTCCCTGCCGCGCAGTCCGGACACGACTTGCG
>JBOIFB010000088.1:0-10648 GCA_050741415.1 Burkholderiales bacterium
TGAACGGCGCACGCGTCGGCAAGGGATCGCTGATCGGCGCCAATACCTTGATTCCGGAAGGCAAGGAGATCCCGGACGGCGTACTGGTGCTCGGATCCCCCGGGAGGATCGTGCGCGAGTTGCGCCAAGACGAGCGCGAAAAGCTGGTCAGGATTGCGCAAGGCTACATCGAGCGCTCCAAGTGGTACCGCAGAGAGCTTCGCGCGCTCGCGCCACCGCCGTCTGCGGCCTAGCCGTTCATTTCGGCGCCATGCGGATTGCACCGTCGAGCCTGATCACTTCGCCGTTGAGCATCTCGTTCTCGACGATGCTTCGCACCAGCTGCGCGTACTCCGCGGGCCTTCCCAGACGAGGCGGAAACGGGACCATCTTCCCAAGCGAGTCCTGGGCCTCCTTCGGCAACCCCATCAGCATCGGCGTCTCAAATATGCCGGGCGCAATTGTGCAGACACGGATCCCGCTGCGCGCGAGATCGCGGGCGATCGGCAGCGTCATGCCTACAACGCCGCCCTTCGAAGCGGAGTACGCGGCTTGACCGATCTGGCCGTCGAATGCAGCGACTGAAGCCGTATTGACGATCACGCCGCGTTCGCCTGCGGCGTTTGGTCCCGCCATGGCCATCGCGTCCGCAGTCACGCGGATCATGTTGAAGGTACCGATCAGGTTCACCCCCACCACTCGCGCGAAGCTCGCCAGCCGGTGCGGCCCGTCCTTGCCAAGCGTCTTCTCGGCAATGGCAATTCCCGCGCAATTGACAAGGACATGCACTCCCCCGAAAACGCTCAGGGCGAGTTCGACCGCGGCCTTGGCGTCGACCTCCGCTGCGACGTCGGTGCGGACGAATCGCGCCGCAGCGCCGAGCGATTTTGCGAGCGCATCGCCCGCCTCGGCCTGCATGTCTGCGAGCACCACTTTGCCTCCTGCCTCGACTGCCATCCGGGCAGTCGCCGCGCCGAGACCCGACGCGCCGCCGGTAATGAGGAACACGCTGTTCTTGATTTGCATGAAAACTCCGTTGTGAGCGGTCGGAACGATGACCTTGTTCAAGCATATAACGGAATATTCTTGAGGCAATGGCCTCAATGGTGGACAATTCCAGTTTTTGAACGGCTGTTCAAAATTCGTGCACACGCTTTCCCGGGACTCCATCAAACTGCGCCTCGCCTTCGGCATAAACTTTCGCGACCTATACGATCGCCAAGCGCTGCGCGCCCTCGACGGCACTTTCCTCGACTTCTTGGGAGAAGCGGACGCCGCGCTGCGCGACCGCCTGGCGGCCGCACGCAAGGCGACGGACGAACTGGCTGTCAAAGACGAGTCGGAGCTGCTGATTGCGCTCGCCCCGCATCTGGACGATTTCATCGCGCGCCTGTTCGGGATCGAAGCCGAGGTTCAGGCCCTCGCTGCACGCCATCACGAATTGGCGCCGCTGTACTCGGTCAAACGTCTGTTCGTGCAACGACGCGCCCTGCACCGAATCCGGGACGAAGAGGCCCAGGGTGTAGACGGCGCGGCCGCAGAGCAACAGCTGGTCGCCAGATTCGGTGAGCCGTTCAGCGAGCTGGCTTTTGCGCGTCATGTCACGGAGTGGCAGAAAGGCGAGGCGGCGAACGCCGACGCGCTGGCGCTCGCCGCGCGCTACGCGGCTTGGGCCAGCGTGACGCCCGAAGGCAAGGCGAAGCATCGGACTGGTGTCTTGTTCAAGACTCCCAGGAAGCTCGACTTCATGCGACTTGTGCCGGTCCATACCGACGCTTCCCAGGGTTATCCCCGGCACACGCTTTCGCCCGAGCATCTGCGTCGTCGGGCAGGCTTCGGCCTGACCGACCCCGGCACCGACCTGATCGGTGCGCTCGACCAAGCGAACTACTGCATCTGGTGCCACGAGCAGGGCAAGGATTCCTGCTCCAAGGGGCTCAAGGAGAAGGCTCCCACGCAGGGTTTCAAGAAGACCGTGTTCGGTGTCACCCTCGCCGGCTGCCCGCTGGAAGAGAAGATCTCGGAATTCCAGATGGTCAAGACGAGGGGACAGCTGCTGGCCGCGCTCGCCATCATCACAATCGACAACGCCATGGTCGCCGGCACCGGGCACCGCATCTGCAACGACTGCATGAAGTCGTGCATTTATCAAAAACAGGATCCGGTCGACATTCCGCAGGCCGAAACTCGCACCCTTAAGGACGTGCTCGGGTTGCCGTGGGGATTCGAGATCTACTCTCTCTTGACGCGCTGGAACCCGCTCGACGTGCGACGGCCCTATCCCAGGCCCGCAAGCGGCAAGCGGGTGCTGGTGGTGGGCCTCGGTCCGGCCGGATTCACCGTGGCGCACCACCTGATGAACGACGGTCACACCGTGGTCGGGATCGACGGCCTGAAGATCGAGCCTCTCGATTCGGCGTTGTCCGGTGTCGACTCGTTGGGCGAGCGCAAGCCCTTCAAGCCGATCTGCAGCCTCGACGAGCTGCACGAGCCGCTGGACGAACGTGTCATGGCCGGATTCGGCGGCGTGGCCGAGTACGGAATCACGGCTCGCTGGGACAAGAATTTCCTCAAAATCATCCGCTTGTTGTTGGAACGGCGACGCGAGTTCGCCATGTTCGGCGGCGTGCGATTCGGTGGCACGCTGAGCGCCGAAGAAGCCTTCTCGCTCGGCTTCGACCACATTGTGCTCGCCGCGGGCGCCGGCCGCCCGACGCTGCTGGATGTGCCCAATGGCCTCGCACGCGGCGTTCGCGCAGCATCGGACTTTTTGATGGCCCTGCAACTGACCGGTGCCGCGCGACGCGACTCGATTGCCAACCTGCAGATCCGTCTGCCCGTTGTGGTCGTTGGCGGCGGCTTGACCGCGATCGATACCGCAACCGAGTCGCTTGCCTACTACGTGGTACAGGTGGAGAAGTTTGCGTCGCGTTACGAGGATCTTAGCGCGGAACGCGGCGAGACGGCGGTCCGCAGTGCATGGAATCCGGAGGAAGCGGAAATCGCCGACGAGTTTCTGGCGCACGCGCGCGCAATCCGTGCGGAGCGGGCCGCCGCGCGGGCCGAGGGCCGCGAGCCCAGGCTGCGCGAACTCCTTCAGTCCTGGGGAGGGGTCACGATCGCCTACCGCAGGCGCTTGGTCGACGCGCCTTCCTATACGCTCAATCACGAAGAGGTCGAAAAGGCGCTGGAGGAAGGCATCAGTTTCGTGGAAGGCCTGTCGCCGACGAGGATCGAAATCGACTCCCTCGGCCATGCCAGCGCCGTGCGGTTCACCCAGCAGGGCGGCAGCGAGGTCGAGCTTGCCGCTCGCTCGATACTGGTCGCGGCCGGTACACAGCCCAACACCGTGCTGGGACGCGAGGATCCGTCGCACTTCAAGCTCGATGGCAAGTACTTCGAGGCTTGCGATTCCGATGGCAATCCGATCAAGCCCGAGCGAGCCATCTCCAAGCCGCTGCAGCCGAACGTCCTGATGTGGCGCACGCGTGACGGGCGCTTCGTAAGCTATTTCGGCGACCTGCATCCGTCCTACTTCGGCAATGTGGTGAAAGCAATGGGAGGCGCCAAGCAGGGATACCCTAGGGTCAGCGCGATGCTGGCGAGGGTGAGTCCGGCCTCCGGGTTGGACGACGCGGCGTTCCTCGCGATTCTGAATCGCGATTTGCGCCCGATCGTTCACGAAGTCAAGCGTCTGACACCAACCATCGTCGAAGTCGTGGTGCGCGCCCCGCTCGCCGCGCGGCGCTTCCACCCCGGGCAGTTCTACCGGCTGCAGAATTTCGAGACGCTCGCATCGCGCGTCAGCGATACCACCCTGGCGATGGAAGGGCTCGCGCTGACCGGTGCCTGGGTAGACAAGGCGCGCGGCCTCCTCTCGACCATCATCCTCGAGATGGGCGGCTCGTCGGATCTATGCGCACATCTCGCGCCGGGCGAACCGGTGGTGCTCATGGGTCCGACCGGCACGCCGACCGAGATTCCGCGCGATGAAACGGTCATCCTGGCGGGCGGCGGACTGGGCAACGCAGTCTTGTTTTCGATCGGGCAGGCGTTGCGGGCCGCGGGCTCCAAGGTGCTCTACTTCGCCGGCTACAATCAGCTCGCCGATCGCTACAAAGTCGACCAGATCGAGAAGGCAGCTGACGTCGTAATTTGGTGCTGCGACCAGGCCCCCGGCTTTCCGCTCGGGCGAGCGCAGGACCTCAGCTTTGTCGGCAACATCGTCGAGGCGATGCTTGCCTATGCTCAAGGACGGCTTGGTGAGGCATCGATCTCCTTCCACGACTGCGACCGCTTGCTCGCGATCGGGTCGGACCGCATGATGGCGGCAGTGGCGCGCGCGAGGCACGACGTCCTGAAAAACTACCTCAAGGCGTCCCATCTGGCCATCGGATCGATCAACTCGCCCATGCAATGCATGATGAAAGAGGTCTGCGCGCAGTGCCTGCAACCTCATGTCGATCCGGTCACCGGCGATCGAAGCTACGTCTTTTCCTGCTTCAACCAGGATCAGCCGCTCGATTTGGTGGATTTTCCGGCCCTTGCGCAGCGGCTGCGCCAGAACGGCGTGCACGAAAAACTGACCGCACAGTGGATCGATCGCTGCCTGCGCGAGCTGCGATTGCGTCCCGGGGCGCGACCGTCTTGAGCTAAGATTTCTCTTTTTGTGGGCCGGAATCCGAAAATGCGCATGAACTTCAGGCCTGGGTTGCTCGTGCTCTCGCTGCTCGCCGCGGCAGCCGGCGGCGGCAACGCGATCGCTCAATCCATCAGGGTCGGCGAACTGAACAGCTACAAGTTGTTCCCGGCGTTCCTGGAACCGTACAAGAAGGGTTGGCAGCTTGCGCTGGAAGAGATCAACGCGGCAGGCGGCATCAACGGGCGCACGCTCGAGGTCGTGTCGCGCGATGACGGCGGCAATCCCGGCACCGCGGTGCGGGTTGCCGAGGAATTGATCGCGCGCGACAAGGTAAGCATGTTGATGGGCGAGTTCGCATCGAATATCGGCCTTGCGGTTTCCAACCTAGCCAATCAGCGCAAGGTGGTCTTTCTCGCCGCCGAGCCGCTGACCGACAAGCTTGTCTGGGGAGACGGCAATCGCTATACCTTCCGCCTGCGCCCCTCGACTTACATGCAGGTCGCGATGCTGGTGCCCGAAGCCGCGAAGTTGCACAAGAAGCACTGGGCCATTGTGTACCCGAACTACGAATACGGACAGTCTGCGACCGAGTCGTTCAAGAAGCTGATGACCGCTGCGCAGCCGGGAATCGAGATCGTTACTGAACAGGCTCCGCCGCTGGGCAAGATCGACGCGGGCGCGGTGGTTCAGGCCCTGTCGGACGCAAAGCCGGACGCCATCTTCAGCTCGCTGTTTGGGGCCGACCTTCAGAAATTCGTGCGTGAGGGCAACATTCGCGGATTGTTCAAGGGTCGCGCGGTAGTCAACCTGCTGGGCGGCGAGCCCGAGTATCTCGAACCACTCAAGGACGAAACGCCCGTGGGTTGGTGGGTTACGGGTTATCCATGGCGCCAGATCAGGACACCGGAGCACAAGAAATTCGTGGCGGCCTACGAAAAGCGCTGGCGGAGCCACCCGTACCTCGGCTCCGTTGTCGGCTATGCCGCGATGTACTCGGTGGCCGATGCCCTGAAGAAGGCGGGCTCCACCGATAGCGATGCGCTGATCGCAGCGCTCGAGGGACTCGAAGTACAGACTCCGTTCGGGCGCGTCGTCTATCGCGCGGTCGACCACCAGTCGACGATGGGCGCGTATGTCGGACAACTCGCCAAGAAAAATGGCGAAGGAGTGATGGTCAACTGGCACTTCGCCGACGGGGCAGATTACCTGCCTTCGCCGGCCGAAACCAGGCTGCTTCGCCGGCAGTAATGCCTGCCGCGCTTCGAATCTCGCTCGCCGGGCATGTCCCGGCGATTTTATTTCGATGACTGCTTCGGCAATACTTCTTCAGTTCCTGAACGGCCTGGCCGGCGCCAGCTCGCTCTTTCTGGTGGCGGCGGGGCTTTCGATCATCTTCGGCGTCACTCGCATCGTTAATTTCGCTCACGGCTCATTCTTCATGCTGGGCTTGTACGTGGCTTACAGCCTGATCGAGAAATGCGGACATGGCATCGCGGGCTTTTGGGGCGGCGTAGTGCTTGCCTCCGTCGCAGTCGCGCTCTTGGGCGCTATAGTCGAGATGCTACTGCTGCGCCGAATCTACGCCGCTCCCGAGTTGCTGCAGTTGCTCGCCACTTTCGCGCTCGTCCTGGTGATTCAGGACTTCACGCTTTGGGCATGGGGGCCGGAGGACTTGCTCGGCCCGCGCGCGCCGGGCCTGAGCGGCGCGGTGAACATCGCAGGGCAACAGTTTCCCGAGTACGACTTGCTTCTGATCGTACTCGGCCCGATCGTGCTGTTTGCCCTGCACTCGCTCTTGGCCCACACTCGATGGGGTACGCTGGTACGCGCCGCGACCGAGGATCGCGAGATGGCGGGCGCGCTCGGAGTCAATCAGAAGTGGCTGTTCACGACCGTGTTCGCCCTCGGCGCCCTGCTCGCGGGCGCCGCAGGCGCATTGCAGATTCCGCGCGAGCCCGCGAACCTATCCCTCGACCTGTCGGTCGTCGTCGACGCCTTCGTCGTTGTGGTGGTGGGTGGACTGGGTTCGATTCCCGGCGCGTTTCTCGCCGCATTGCTGATCTCGGAGATCAAGGCGTTCTGCATCGGGATCGGAGACGTCACGGTCGCAGGCAGCGTCATCTCGCTCTCCAAGCTCACGCTGGTGGTCGAGTTCGTGATCATGGCAGTGGTACTGGTGCTGCGCCCCTGGGGTCTGCTCGGCCGTCGCCCGGCGCCGCCGCGCGGCGCAGGCGCAATTGAACGTCCGCTAGCGCTGCCGTCGCGTCGCGCCCTCTGCGCGCTCGCCGTCTCTCTTGCCGCGCTCGCCCTGTTCCCGGCACTTTCTACCGGGTACTTGCTCATTCTTCTGACTGACATATTCATCTTCGCCCTGTTCGCCGTCAGCCTGCACTTCATCATGGGCCCTGGCGGCATGCCGTCCTTTGGCCACGCGGCGTACTTCGGCCTCGGGGCCTACGGCGCAGGTCTGCTGCTGCACCGGGGCGGATTGCCGATGGAACTCGCTCTGCTGCTGGGGCCGCTCCTGGCCGGTATCGGCGCGCTGGTCTTCGGTTGGTTCTGCGTCCGGCTTTCCGGCGTGTACCTCGCGATGTTGACACTGGCGTTCGCCCAGATCAGCTGGTCGATCGTCTACCAGTGGGATTCGATGACCGGCGGCTCCAACGGCCTGATCGGAGTGTGGCCCGCTGCCTGGCTCGGATCCAGGATTTCGTACTACTTCCTGGCGCTCGCCGTTAGCGCAGGCGGCATTGTCCTGTTGTGGCGCATGCTTCATTCGCCCTTTGGTTATGCCTTGCGAGCGGGGCGCGACTCCCCGCTGCGCGCCGATGCCATTGGCATCGACGTACGCGGGCACCAATGGGTCGCCTTCGCGATCGCAGGCCTGTTTGCCGGCGTCGGCGGCGCCCTGTACGTCTTTTCAAAGGGCTCGATCTCGCCAGACTCGCTCGCCGTGCCGCGCTCGATCGACGGCCTGGTCATGGTGTTGCTCGGCGGCGTCCAGACCCTCACCGGACCGGTATGGGGCGCTGCGTTGTTCACTTGGCTGCAGGATGCGGTGTCGCGCGAGGTGGAATATTGGCGTGCCGTCATCGGCTTGATCATCATCGCACTGGTACTTGCTTTCCCGCAGGGGTTCGGCGGCTTTCTGCGCGACCGCTTCTCAAGCAGGCGGCGGGCGCCGTGAGCATCCCCATTTTGAAAGTCGCCCACCTGACCAAATCGTACGGCGGGGTACGTGCCGTGGCGGACGTGAGCTTCGAGGTTGTGCGAGGCGAACGACTGGCGATGATCGGCCCTAACGGCGCCGGAAAGACGACCTGCTTCAATATGCTGAACGGTCAGCTCGCCCCGGACACGGGCAAGATTGAATTCGAAGAGCGTGATCTGGCTGGACTGAGACCGCGGCGTGTATGGCGCCTGGGCGTAGGGCGCACGTTCCAGATCACCGCGGCGTTCGGGTCAATGACGGTGCGCGAAAATGTCCAGACTGCGCTGCTTTCATATCATCGCAGGCTGCACTCCCTGATGTCGCTCGCAACTCGGGCGTACGCAACCGAGGCGGATGCGCTACTCGAGCGGGTCGGCGTTCTGGATCAGGCAGCACGAGCCTGTGCGGTACTTGCCTACGGCGATTTGAAACGAGTCGAATTGGCGATCGCGCTCGCGAGCCGTCCTCGCTTGCTTCTAATGGACGAACCGACCGCGGGTATGGCGCCGCACGAGCGCGACGCCTTGATGCGCCTCGCGAGCGAGCTTGCGCTGCGCGAGAGCATCGCGGTACTGTTTACCGAACACGACATGGACGTGGTTTTCAATCACGCCGAGCGCATCTTGGTTCTGAATGAAGGCGAGCTGATTGCTGACGGCCGCCCCGCCGAAGTGCGAGCCGACCCGCGGGTGCGCGAGGTGTACCTGGGCAGCCGTTTCCCCAATGCTTGAGATAGAACGGCTTAGCGTGTATTACGGACTGGCGCAGGTGCTGTTCGAGCTCACGCTGGACGTGCGCAAGGCCGAAATCGCGGTGCTGCTCGGGCGCAATGGTGCCGGCAAATCCACGTGCTTGAAATCGATCATCGGGCTGCTGCACCCGATGAGCGGCGCCATCCGCTTCGAGGGCCGCCGAATCGACCGGCTCGAGCCGTTCCAGATCGCGCGTCTCGGACTCGGCTACGTCCCCGAGGATCGCCGCATATTCGCCGATCTAACCGTCATGCAGAATCTCGAGGTTGGCCGGCAGGCCGCGTGCGACAGGCCCTCGCGGTGGACGCCCCGACGCTTATTTGAGCTATTTCCGAATCTTGGCCGGATGCAGAACCGGCTCGGTGGCCGGATGTCCGGCGGCGAACAGCAGATGTTAACCATCGCCCGCACCTTGATGGGTAACCCGAAAGCGATCTTGCTGGACGAACCCTCGGAAGGCCTGGCGCCCCTGATCGCCCAACAGCTGGCAGACACCGTGCTCGAGTTGAGGCGCGAGGGACTAACCATCCTTCTATGCGAGCAGAGCCTGTATTTCGCGCAGCGCGTCGCGGATCGTGCCTTTATTCTAGAGAATGGTCATGTGCGTTACGCGGGTACGATGCAGTCGCTCGCGGCCGACGCCGAAGTTCGAAATCAATACCTGTCGGTCTGATCCGCCGAGGCTGGCCGTGATCAGGTTGCGGGTATCGAGTTCAATCCTGCGACAATGCGGGTTCCGCCCAGGCACCGCAGTCGTTGCACCGTCGGTGCTGCGGAGTGCAAATTGCCGTTCGCCACGATTCACATTCCTGCATGATCGCGTCCGCTAACGACGGCACCCTTACTCGTTACGCCTGGCTCTCGGTCAGCGCGGCGATCGCAACCATCGCGCTGAAAACCCTTGCCTGGCAGATGACAGGCTCGGTCGGGATGCTGTCGGACGCGCTCGAATCCGTCGTCAACCTTGTCGCCGCATTGCTCGCCCTGTGGATGCTGCGCATTGCGGCCGCGCCGCCGGACAGCGATCATCCGTTCGGGCGTTCGAAGGCCGAATACTTCGCGAGCGGTTTCGAGGGCGCAATGATCGTCCTCGCGGCGGCGGGCATCATCTACACCGCGCTGCCGCGGCTGCTCGAACCCCAACCGCTCGACACACCTGGGCTCGGAATCGCCGTCTCCGTAGTTGCATCGGCAATCAACTTCTGGACCGCGCGCATCCTGCTCGGCGTGGGTACACGCTACCACAGCATCACCCTCGAAGCGGATGCGCGGCATCTCCTGACCGACGTCTGGACGTCCGCCGGCGTATTGGTCGCCGTGGGGCTCGTTGCGCTCACCGGCTGGTTGCTGCTTGATCCGCTGATCGCGCTTGCAGTCGCGATAAACATCCTGTGGACGGGAACGCGACTCATGAGGCGATCCGTTGCGGGGTTGCTCGACGCCGCAATACCGATCTCCGAGCGCGAGGAAGTTTCCAAAATCCTGCAGGAGTACGCCAAGCGCTACGGCGTGGCGTTTCATGCCGTGCGCACGCGCCACGCCGGAACGCGGCGGTTCGTGTCCTTTCACTTGCTGGTGCCCGACGAATGGACCGTCAAGCATGCGCACCAGATCGCGGAAGAGATTGAAGCACGCATCGCCGCGCTGGTGCCGAATGCCTCGTTGTTGAGCCACATCGAGCCGATATCGGATCCGCGCTCCTACGACGACATGGGACTGGACCGCTAAACCGTAAATTCTTCGCGTTGACTTCTTTCCTGCTCCAGTGGCTCGGTACGCCAATGTTAGGATCGCCGGATGGTTGGCATCGTTTCGCCGATTGAGATCGATCTTGCACGGTGGATTCGCTCCGGCGACGGCGTGATTTGGGGTCAGGCAGCCGCCGAACCGCAAACTCTGGTCGAGGCATTGGTCGCTCAGCGCGCCGAGTTCAGCGGTGCGCGGCCGTTCATGGGGATCAGTTACTCGGGTATTGTCCGCCCCGAGCATGCCGATCATCTGAGGCTTTCGGCATATTGCGGCGCAGGGGGCAATCGTGCGTTGGCAGATGCCGGCGTACTTGAT
>JBOIFB010000089.1:0-10549 GCA_050741415.1 Burkholderiales bacterium
GCGTAGCGGCGCAGCTCGCGCAGCGCTTCGCCCGCCTGCGCCGCGGCGGCCTCGAGCCCTTCGACCACGGGCAGGAGCTGCGCATCGTGCTCGGACAGCGTGCGCAGCCGGCCGGTGACCGCCGCCAGCTGCGGCAGGCTCGCACCCTCCGCCTCCGAGAGCGCATCGAGCGACGCCTGGGCTCCCGCGAGCAGCGCCGAGCCGTGCGCAAGCCGCGCGTGCTCGGCCGTGAGCAGCTCCCATTCGCCCTCGCGCGGCCCCAGCCTGACCAACTCGTCGACCCTGGCCTGCAATTCGGCGCGCTCGGCCTCGCGCTGCGCGAACTGCGCTTGCGCCTCGGCCGCCAGCGCCTCCAGCCGCTTCCAGGCGCGGAAGGCCTCGGCCGTCTCGCGCGCCAGCGCTTCGGCGCCGGCATGCGCGTCGAGCAGCTCGCGCTGCGCCGCCGCGCGCAGCAGCGACTGGTGCGCGTGCTGGCCGTGGATATCTACCAGGTGCTCGCCCGCCTCGCGCAGCTGCGCCAGGGTTGCCGCGTGGCCGTTGATGAAGCAGCGCGAGCGTCCCGCGGGGTCGACGCTGCGCCTGACGACGAGGTTTCCAGGGTCGCCCTCGAGCTCGCGCTCGGCGAGCCAGGCGGCGAGCGGTGCCCCCTGGTCGAGATCGAATTCCGCCGACAACTCGGCGCGCTCGGCGCCGTCGCGCACCGTTGCAGCGTCGGCGCGCCCGCCCATCAGCAGCTCGATCGCGTCGACCAGAATCGACTTTCCCGCGCCCGTCTCGCCGGTCAGCACCGTGAACCCGGGGCCGAACTCCAATTCGACCCGCTGCACGATGACGAAGTCTCTGATGCCCAGGGCGCGCAGCATTGCCGCTCAGTCGGGATCGCCGGGGTCGCGTGCGCGATCCGCTGCCTCGCTCCAGAGCAGCTTCTCGCGCAGCATGACGAAGTAGCTGTAGCCCGGCGGATGAACAAAGCGCACCGACTGCCCCGCGCGGCGCAGCACCAGGCGATCGCCCTGGGCCATATCTGACAGCGCGTAGCCGTCGAAGTGCGCCCGCGCATCGAGCGCCCGCACCAGAACGATCTCGATCACGCTGCGGTCGGCGACGCTCACCGGGCGCGCCGAGAGCGTGTGCGGGTTGAGCGGCACCAGCGCGAACGCACCGACCCCGGGATGCAGGATCGGGCCCTGGGCAGAAAGCGCGTACGCAGTGGACCCGGTCGGCGTGGCGACGATCACGCCGTCGGCGCGCAGGGTGTAGACATACTCGCCGTCGATGTAGAGCTCGAACTCGATCAGCCTGCCCTGCGAGCCCTTGCCGACCACCGCCTCGTTCAGCGCCAGCGTGCGCTGCAGCAGCTCCCCGTCGCGCCGGATTTCCGCCTCGAGCAGCGCGCGCTCCTCGAGCACGTAGCCGCCGTCGAGGATGGTGCCGACCGCAACAGGCATGTCCTTCAGGGCGATGTCGGTCATGAACCCGAGGCGCCCGAGATTCACCCCCGCGAGCGGCACTCCGTGGCGCACGAGATTGCGTGCCGCCGCAAGCATGGTGCCGTCTCCGCCGACCACGATCGCCAGGTCGGCGCCGCTGCCGATGGTCTCGTAGTCGACCCCGCGCGCCGCGTCGCCGAACGCGGGAGCGGTCTCCTTCTCGATCAGCACCTCGCAGCCCCGCGCCTCGAGCAGCCCGCGCAGCTCGCGCAGGGAAGCCGCGATCTCGGGGCTGTGGTGCTTGCCGATCAGGGCCACGCGGCGGAACGCTAAGGGCATGATGGCGGCGATTTAACCACAGCGCGGGTCGGCGGGAAATGTAGAATGGTCTCATGCTGGACAAGCGTGCACAGATCCTGCTGAAGACCCTGGTCGAGCGCTACATTGCCGAGGGTCAGCCGGTGGGGTCGCGCACCCTTTCCAAGTTCTCCGGCCTGGACCTTTCGCCGGCCACGATCCGCAACGTGATGTCGGACCTGGAGGAAATGGGGTTCATCTCCAGTCCGCACACCTCGGCGGGACGCATTCCGACGCCGCTCGGCTACCGCTTCTTCGTCGACACGCTGCTGGTCACCAGGCCGCTGCAGTCGGGCGAGATCCACCGGCTGGAGGGGCAGTTTCATCCCGACAATCCGCAACGCGCGATCCAGTCGGCATCGAACCTGCTGTCGCAGCTGACGCACTTCGCGGGAGTGGTGATGGCCCCGCGCCGGCGCGCGGTCTCCTTCCGGCACATCGAGTTCCTCAGGCTTTCGGAGCGGCGCGTGCTGCTGATCGTCGTCACGCCCGATGGCGACGTGCAGAACCGGATCCTGTTCACCGAGCGCGACTACTCGCAGCTGGAGCTGATCGAGGCGGGCAACTACATCAACCAGAACTACGCCGGCCAGAGCTTCGAGGACGTGCGCCTGCGCCTGCACCAGGAACTGCGCGAGATCCGGCAGGACATGATCATGCTCATGACCGCTGCGCTGGAAGCCGGCGACAAGGCGGTGAACGAAGACAACGAACAGTACGTCATTTCGGGCGAGCGCAATCTGCTCGAAATGAGCGAACTGTCCCAGGACATGAAGCGCATGCGCCAGCTGTTCGATCTGTTCGAGAAGAAGACCTCGCTGCTGCAGATCCTGGACGTGTCATTGCGCGGCCAGGGGGTGCAGATTTTCATCGGCGGCGAGTCCGGGTTCTCGACTCCGGACGAAGTGAGCGTGGTCACCGCGCCGTACAAGGTCGATGGCGAGGTGGTCGGCACCGTCGGCGTGATCGGTCCGACGCGCATGGCCTACGACCGCGTGGTGCCGATCGTCGACGTCACCGCGAAGCTCCTTTCGAGCGCGCTGTCGCAGGGTTAGGCCGGTGGCGGACAGGTTTCGCCCCGAGCCGGCATTCGACCACGCCGGCGCCGCCCGCGACGGGATCCTGCTGGTCAACCTCGGCACCCCGGCGGCGCCGACCACGAGCGCGGTGCGCCGCTATCTGGCCGAGTTCCTGTCCGACCCACGCGTGGTGGAAATCCCGCGCGCGTTCTGGCTGCCAATCCTGTACGGGGTGGTCCTGGCGCTGCGGCCGGCGCGCTCGGCGCGCAGGTACGCCCAGATCTGGGGCTCGGAGGGCTCGCCGCTCGCAGTCCACACCGCGCGCCAGGCGGCGCTGCTCGTCGGGGCTTTGCTCGGCCCCGAAGCGCCGCGGGTCGAGCATGCCATGCGCTACGGCGGGCCGAGCGTCGGGGCGGCGCTCGGCCGCTTGCGCGCCGCGGGCTGCGACCGGATCCTGGTCGTGCCCCTTTACCCGCAGTACGCCGCCAGCACCACCGGCAGCACCTACGATGCGGTCGGGGCCTGGCTCGCGCGCACGCGCAACGTTCCGGAGCTGCGCTTGCTGAAACATTTCCAAGATCACCCCGCGTACATCGCCGCCTTGGCCGCCGGCGTCAAGCGGCACTGGCATGCGCACGGGCGCGGCGACAGGCTGCTGATGAGCTTCCACGGCCTGCCGCGCTTCGCGCTCGAGCGCGGAGATCCCTACCACTGCGAATGCCAAGCGACCGGCCGGCTGCTGGCGCAGGCGCTCGGCCTCGCGGCCGATCAGTACGTGGTGAGCTTCCAATCGCGCTTCGGGCGCGCCGAGTGGCTGCAGCCTTACACCGAGCCGACTCTGATCGAGCTGGCGCGCCAGGGCGTCGGCCGGGTCGACGTGGTCTGTCCCGGGTTCGTCGCGGACTGCCTCGAGACGCTGGAGGAGATCGGGATCGGCGCCAGACAGGCGTTCCTGGCGAACGGAGGACGTGAGTTCCAGCTCGTCCCCTGTTTGAACGAGTCGCCGGAGTGGATCGACGCCCTGGCCGCGATCTGCGCCGCGCACGCTTGGGCACCGCGCGCCGCGTCGGCGCCGGAGCTCGCGCACCGCAAGCAGCGCGCCAAGGCGCTGGGAGCGAAGGCCTAGCCCGCGAGCGCGGCGCTCACCCGCCGGTGCAGAGACGCTCGTTCGGCCGCCGGGCGCAGCGCGAGGCGTGCAGCCCAGATCGGAAACAGATTGCCCTCCTCGCGGTGCTCGTGCTTGGCGAGAGTGCCGGAGAGGATGGCGACGAAAGGCTCCACCTCCCAGGCCTCGGGAACGGCCCCCGGCGGCGCCTCGGCGAAGCACTTTTCGACCTCATCCAGCTGCAGCAGAAGCTGGTCGTGCTCGTGCAGCATGACTTCGAGCGGATCGACTGCAGGCTCCGGCCCGAGCTCGGGTGCGACGATGCGGTTTTCGGCCTCGATGTGGCGCCTCAGTCCCGCCGCGAAGACGTCCAGCATCGGCTTCGCGCCCGCCGCGTCAGCGCCGTTCAACCGCCGCAGGGCCCGCCCCAGGAGCTCATCGAGCCGTCGATGGTCGCGCGTAAGCGCGTCGAGCGCGTCCTGCGCCGGCGCGTCGAGCGCGAGCCGGACCGTTGCCTGCCAGCCGCCGGCCACGGGCTCGCTGCCCCAGGCGAGCGCGTCGCGCAGCTGCAGGTTGAGGCTGCGCAGCAGCAGCGCGGGGTCCTCGCGGGTGAGCAGCCGCAGGACGCAGCCCGGCCGCAGCGCGCGCACCGCGGCGAGCGCGGCGAGCGCCAGCCGGCTGTCCGTTTCCTGCCTGAGATCTGCGGTTTCGGACGGATCTTGCATAAGTGCCTATTTTGGATAAGTGCCTATTTTGGCATGCGAACCGCGCACCCCTTGAATCACGCCGTCGCACCCCAACCTGCCGTAAGTTACCCTTGGAGCCGGAAAACAACGTGATGTCGGAGCCGACCCCGAAGCCCCAGAGTCCCGAAACTGAAGTCGCCGCCCCGCCTGAAATGCCGGCGGCGACGCCGCTGCAAGAGCAACTGGCACAAGCCGAAGCGCGCGCCGAGCAGCAGCGCGAAATGGCCCTGCGGGCGCTGGCCGAAGCCGACAACGTGCGCAAGCGCGCGGCCACGGAGGTCGCCAACGCGCACAAGTTCGCGCTCGAACGCTTCGTCGAATCGCTGCTGCCCGTCGTAGACAGCCTGGAGGCGGCGCTCGGCGCGGCGCAGGCCGCGCCCGAGTCCGCGCAAAGCGGCATCGGCTTAACCCTCAAGCAGTTGCGCGGCGTGCTCGAAAAAGCCGGCGTGACCGACATCTCGCCTTCCGCCGGAGCGAAATTCGACCCCAATTTGCACCACGCGATGGCGGCGGTCGAGTCTGCCGCCGAGCCGAACAGCGTGGTCGCCGTGCTGCAGCGCGGCTGGCGCCTGCACGAGCGCGTCGTGCGCCCGGCCCTGGTCACCGTGGCCAAGCCGCCTCCGGCCGATGACGCTTGAAAGCGGGAGCAGAAACCCCATCTATGACATCGGCTTAGCAATCATTCACACCGCACCCAGACAGGGAAACTGATATGGCAAAGATAATCGGCATCGACCTCGGGACGACCAATTCGTGCGTCGCGATCATGGAAGGCGGCAAGCCCAAGGTGATCGAGAACTCGGAAGGCGCGCGCACTACGCCGTCCATCGTGGCCTACACGGAAGAGGGAGAGATCCTGGTCGGCGCGCCGGCCAAGCGCCAGGCCGTCACGAACGCCAGGAACACCCTGTACGCCGTGAAGCGCCTGATCGGTCGTCGCTTTGAGGAAAAGGAGGTTCAGAAGGACATCGGCCTGATGCCCTTCAGGATCGTCAAGGCCGACAACGGTGACGCCTGGGTCGAGGTGCGCGGCAAGAAGATCGCGTCGCAGCAGGTTTCGGCCGAGGTCCTGCGCAAGATGAAGAAGACCGCCGAAGATTACCTCGGCGAAGCGGTGACCGAAGCGGTTATCACGGTTCCGGCCTATTTCAACGACTCGCAACGCCAGGCGACCAAGGACGCCGGCCGCATCGCGGGCTTGGACGTCAAGCGCATCATCAACGAGCCTACCGCCGCGGCGCTCGCCTTCGGCCTCGACAAACAAAGCAAGAAGGACAGCAAGATCGCGGTCTTCGACCTTGGCGGTGGCACTTTCGACATCTCGATCATCGAAATCGCCGACGTCGACGGCGAGCAGCAGTTCGAGGTGCTCTCGACCAACGGCGACACCTTTCTCGGCGGCGAGGACTTCGACCAGCGCCTGATCGACTACGTCGTCACGGAGTTCAAGAAAGACCAGGGCGTCGACCTGTCGAAGGACGTGCTCGCGCTGCAGCGGCTGAAAGAATCCGCGGAGAAAGCGAAGATCGAGCTCTCGTCGTCGCAGCAGACCGAGTTCAATCTGCCCTACATCACGGCCGACGCCTCTGGCCCGAAGCACCTGGCGATGAAGATCACGCGCGCCAAGTTCGAATCGCTGGTGGACGAGCTGATCCAGCGCACCATGGAGCCGTGCCGCATCGCGGTCAAGGACGCGGGGGTGAAGGTGTCCGACATCGACGACGTGATCCTGGTCGGCGGCATGACGCGCATGCCGAAGGTGCAGGACAAGGTGCGCGAGTTCTTCGGCAAGGAACCGAGGAAGGACGTCAACCCGGACGAGGCGGTCGCGGTCGGCGCCGCGATCCAGGCCGGCGTGCTCAAAGGCGACGTCAAGGACGTGCTGCTGCTCGACGTCACGCCGCTGTCGCTCGGCATCGAGACGCTCGGCGGCGTGATGACCAAGCTGATCAACAAGAACACCACCGTGCCGACCAAGGCGCAGCAGGTGTTCTCGACCGCCGACGACAATCAGACGGCGGTCACGATCCACGTGCTGCAGGGCGAGCGCGACGTCGCTACGGGCAACAAGAGCCTGGGCCAGTTCAATCTGGCCGATATCGCGCCTGCGCCGCGCGGCCTGCCGCAGATCGAGGTCACCTTCGACATCGATGCGAACGGCATCCTGCATGTCTCGGCCAAAGACAAGGCCACCGGCAAGGAAGCCAAGATCAAGATCCAGGCGAGCTCCGGGCTGAACGAGGACGAGATCCAGCGCATGGTGAAGGACGCCGAGGCGCACGCCGAGGAAGACAAGAAGGCGCTCGAGCTGGTCAACGCGCGCAACCAATGCGAGGCGCTGGTACACTCGGTCAGGAAATCGCTCGCCGACTACGGCGACAAGCTGGACGGCGGCGAGAAGGGGAAGATCGAGTCCGCGCTGAAGGAAGCCGAGGAAGCGGTCAAGTCGGGCGACAAGGCGCAGATCGAGGCCAAGTCGCAGACGCTGGCGCAGGCTTCGCAGAAGCTGGGCGAGAAGATGTACGCCGATTCGCAGGCGGCCCAGGGCGCGGCGCAAGCCGGCGGAGAGCAGGCGCAGGGCGAGAAGAAAGACGACAGCAACGTCGTCGACGCCGAGTTCACCGAAGTCAAGGACAAGAAGGCCGGCTGAGCGTCGGCCGCGGTTAAACGCTGAACGGGCGGCGGCGACGGCTTGCCGCCCGTTCGGCGTCCGGGAAGGGAAATGGCGAAACGCGACTACTACGAAGTCCTCGGCGTCAACCGCGACGCGAGTGAAGAAGAGATCAAGAAGTCCTACCGCAGGCTCGCCATGAAGTGGCATCCGGACCGCAATCCGGACAACCCGAAGGCCGAGGAGAATTTCAAGGAAGCCAACGAAGCCTACGAGGTGCTCACCAGCGCCGAGAAGCGTGCGGCATACGATCAGTACGGCCACGCAGGCGTGCACCCGCAGAGCGGCGCGGGCGGATCAGCCGGATTCGGCGACATCTTCAGCGACATTTTCGGCGAGATCTTCGGCGGCCAGCGCGGCGGGCGCGCCACCGTCTACCGCGGCGCGGACCTGCGCTACAACTTGCAGATCACCCTCGAGCAGGCGGCGCACGGCTTCGAGACCAAGATCCGCATCCCCGGCATTGCCGAGTGCGAAGCCTGCGACGGCAGCGGCGCACGCAAGGGCACCCAGGCCCAGACCTGCCCCACCTGCCAGGGCGCCGGCCAGGTTCGCATTTCGCAGGGGCCGTTCTCGATCGCCCAGACCTGTCCGCGCTGCCACGGCAGCGGCAAGGTCGTCCCGCACCCCTGCGCGAGCTGCGGCGGCACGGGCCGCATCAAGGTGCAGAAGACCCTGTCGGTGAAGATTCCGACGGGCGTCGACGAGGGCGATCGCGTGCGCCTCTCGGGCGAGGGCGAGCCGGGCGTGAACGGCGGCCCGGCGGGAGACCTTTTCGTGCAGGTCCAGATCAAGCCGCATCCGATGTTCCAGCGCGATCACGACGACTTGCACTGCGAGATGCCGGTCTCCTTCACCAGCGCGGCGCTCGGGGGCGAGATCGAGATCCCCACGCTGGACGGGTCGGCGCGGATCAAGGTCCCGGCCGAAACCCAGAGCGGCAAGGTGTTCCGGCTGCGCGGCAAGGGCATCGTCGGCGTGCGCAGCCACAGCGCCGGAGACCTGTTTTGCCACGTGGTGGTCGAGACGCCGGTCAAACTCACCGAGCGGCAAAAGGAGCTCCTGCGCGAGTTCGAATCGGTCAGCCAGGAAGACGCCGCCCGCCACAACCCCCGCAGCAAGTCCTGGCTGGAGAAGGTGAAGGAGTTCTTCGAAGGCTGACGGCTCCCGGCGGCCGGTGATAGACTCGCCGGCGTCCAGTCGATCCGGGGGGAGGCGGCATGCGGCAGCGAGCAGTTTCAATCACAAGAATTATGCTCGGGCTGGCATTCGCCGTCCTGAGCCTTTCCGCGCTCGCGGACCAGATCCTCGACCGCGCCAAGCAATTGCTTGCGCACAAGCAGTCTTCGCAAGCCTACGAGCTGCTGCTTCCCCTCGAAGCGCAGCGCGCCGGCGACCCGGAATTCGACTACCTGCTGGGCATCGCCGCACTCGACTCGGGCCACCGGGAACGCGCCATCTTTGCGCTCGAGCGCGTGCTGGCGGTACAACCCAACAACGCCCTCGCCCGCGCGGAGATTGCCCGCGCGTACCTGGCGGTCGGCGAGAAGGACACCGCTCGGCGCGAGTTCGAAAACGTCAAGCGCGAGCCGATCCCCGCCGAGGCGAGAGCCACCATCGACCGCTACCTGTCGGCCATCTCTGCCGCGGAAACGACCCAGGTGCAGGGCTACATCGAGCTCGGCATTGGCACCGACAGCAACGTGAACAGCGCGACCAGCAATTCGCAGATCGCCCTGCCGGCCTTCGGCGGCCTCATCGCGACCTTGAACTCGGCCGCGACCAGCAAGGGAGACAACTTCACCAACCTATCGGGTGGGGTGAACTTCACGCGCAAGCTGAACGAGCGCTGGTCGCTGGTCGGCGGGGTCGCGGGCAACGCCAAGCTCAATCAGAGCCAGGATCAGTTCGACACCGACACCATGGATGGCAACCTCGGCGCACGCTGGGCGGTGGACAACGACGCGCTGACCCTCGCCACGCAGTTGCAGAGCTTCGAGGTCGACAACTCGCGCTACCGCGACTCGCACGGGCTGATCGGCCAATGGCAGCACAACCTGGACGAGCGCCGCCAGGTCACCGGCTATGTGCAGTACGCGCAGCTGCGCTACCCGGGCCAGGACATCCGCAACGCCGACCGCAGCATCGTCGGCGCCGCCTGGGCCCAGGCGTTTACCGGCAGGACCTCTCCAGTGCTCTTTCTCAGCGTGTATGGGGGACAGGAAGCCGAGCTCGCCGACGGCGTTCCGCAACTCGGGCACAAGCCGGCGGGAATTCGAATCGGCGGTCAGTTCAAGCCGGCGGAGAGTTGGACCGTGTTCGGAGGGGCGAACTACGAGCAACGGCGCTACGGCGGGCCGGAGCCGATCTTTCTCGTCACCCGCGAGGACCGCCAGACCGACCTGAATCTCGGCGCGAGCTACCTGATGCGTGCCGGAACGACGCTGATATTGCGGGTGGCGGATACCGACAACAAATCGAATATCGACCTCTACCGCTTCCGCCGCACGGTAAGTACGGTCTCGGTCCGTTTCGATTTTTGACAACTTCGGGGCCAGAAACGTGACATATTTCCGCAAGGGCCGGCTCAGGCTGGGGGGTAGGACATGAACCGCACAGCACCATTCCGGATGAACAGGAGCGCGCTGACGCTTGCGCTGGTCTCCGCTGCGTTCGCGAGCAATGCCGGTGCCAGCGCAGGCCGCATCGACTTCAGCATCGGCAGCGTGGTAGCCACCCGGCCCGACGGGCAGGAGCGGCCTTTGGCGAAAGGCGCGGAGCTTGAAAGCGGCGACACCATCCGCACCAACGACGGCCGGGCCCAGATCCGCTTTCCCGACGGCGCCTACGTCTCGCTCCAGCCGAACACCATATTCGGGGTCAAGGAATACAACTACGACGGCAAGACCGACGGCAGCGAGCGCGGCTTCTTCTCGCTCCTGAAAGGTGCCATGCGCGCGGTTACCGGCCTCATCGGCCGCGTCCACCGCAACGACTTCCAGATCACGACCCCGACCGCGACCGTCGGCATCCGCGGCACCGGCGGCCTGATCGCGGTCCTGCCCGACGGCTCGACCCTGATCCGCGGCAGCAGCGGCATCTGGTCGCTCACCAACGCCTCCGGCTCGATCGACGTCCCGGCCGGCACCAGCGGCCTCGCCCCCGCCGACCCCAGCCAGCCGCCGCAGGAAACCAACGGCATCCCCCAAGTACCGCCCGCC
>JBOIFB010000090.1:0-10499 GCA_050741415.1 Burkholderiales bacterium
GACCACATTTTTCTCAAAATGTGGTCTGACCCCGATTTCTACCGATTTCTACTGCCGGCCAGGCTCACCTGTTCTTGAATGCGGGCTTGCGCTTTTCCACGAACGCCGCCATGCCCTCTTTCTGGTCGGCGAGCGCAAAGGCGGCGTGGAAGACCCTGCGCTCGAAGTGCACGCCCTCCGAGAGCGGCATCTCGTAGGCGGCGTTGATCGACTCCTTGACCATCATCACCACCGGCAGCGAGTAGGCGGCGATCTTTGCCGCCGCCGCCATGGCCTCGTCCATCAGCTTCTCGAGCGGCACCACGCGCGACACCAGGCCCGCCCTCTCGGCCTCGGCGGCGTCCATCATGCGCGCGCTGAGGCACATGTCCATCGCCTTCGCCTTGCCGACCGCGCGCGGCAGGCGCTGCGTGCCGCCCGCGCCGGGCAGGATGCCGAGGTTGATCTCGGGCTGGCCGAACTTCGCATTCTCGGCCGCGATCACGATGTCGCACATCATCGCGAGCTCGTTGCCGCCGCCCAGCGCGTAGCCGGCCACGGCCGCGATCACCGGCTTTCTGATCCTGCGGATGTGCTCCCAGTCGCGCGTGATGTAGTCCGCGCGGTAGACGTCGATGAAGTTCCAGTCCTTCATCGCGCCGATGTCGGCGCCCGCGGCGAAAGCCTTCTCGTTGCCGGTGATCACGATCGCGCCGACCGCGTCGTCCGCATCGAACGCGTACAGCGCCTTGCCCAGCTCCTGCATCAGCTGCGGGTTGAGCGCGTTCATCTGCTGCGGGCGGTTGAGCGTGATCAGCGCCACGCGGCCGCGGGTCTCGGTCGTAATGAGCTCGTATGTCATCTGCGTTACGCTCCCTTGAAGTTTTCGTCGCTCATTGCGGGTTTCTCTTTTTCATTTCCGACAGCGGCATCACGCGCGCATCGCGAAAGCGCGCCCGGCCCGCCTCGAGCGCGCTGAGCGCGCCCGTCTCCCGCATCGTGGCGCGGCTGCGCCCGGCAAGCTGCTGGTATTGCTGCGTGGCGTCGCGCTTCCACGCCAGCTCGGTGGCCGTGAGCTCGCGCACGATCTTCGCCGGGACGCCGATCGCGAGGCTCCTCGGCGGCACCTCGAAGCCCGCCTTGACGAAGGCCATCGCGCCGACGATCGCGGACTCGCCCACGACCGCGTTGTCGTTCACCACCGAGTTGATGCCGACCATCGCGTTCGCCTTCACCACGCAGCCGTGCAGCACCGCGCCGTGGCCGATGTGGCCGTCGACCTCGACCACCAGGTCGCGGTCGGGAAAGGCGTGCAGGATGCAGCAGTCCTGGACGTTTGCGCCGCGCTCGATCACGATGCGGCCGAAGTCGCCGCGCAGGCAGGCGCAGGGGCCGACGTACACGCCCTCGCCGACGATCACGTCGCCGATCAGCACCGCGCTCGGATGCACGTAGGCGCCGGGATGTACGACCGGGACGATGCCGTCGATGGCGTAGACCTTGAGCATGCCGCAGCGATTCTACTGCCCTTTGGTGTAAGCTTCCGCCCACCCGCAAGCCTCCGGCCATTTCTTCGCACGCGCCGCCATGCCGCCGCCGATCATCGTTTCCGTCGAAGCGGGTGTCCAGACCATCACCCTCAACCGCCCCGAGCGGCTGAATGCGTTCAACCCCGAGATGCACCGCCTGCTGCGCGCGGCGCTGGCGCAGGCCGGCGACGACGACGCAGTGCGCGCGGTGCTGCTCACCGGCGCCGGGCGCGGCTTCTGCGCCGGGCAGGACCTCTCGGAGCGCGACGTCGGCGCGGACGCCGCGATCGACCTTTCGCTGACGATCGAATCGCTCTACAACCCGCTCGTGCGCCGCATGCGCGCGCTGCCCAAGCCGATCGTGTGCGCGGTCAACGGCGTCGCCGCCGGCGCGGGCGCGAACGTGGCGCTCGCCTGCGACCTGGTGCTCGCCGCACGCTCGGCCTCGTTCATCCAGGCGTTCGCGAAAATCGGGCTGGTGCCCGACTCGGGCGGCAGCTGGTTGCTGCCGCGCCTGGCGGGCCGCGCGCGCGCCATGGGGCTTGCGCTGCTGGGCGACAAGCTCGGCGCGGAGGATGCCGCGAGCTGGGGCCTCATCTGGAAGGCAGTGGACGACGACAAGCTGATGACCGAGGCGGGTACGCTCGCGCGCAGCCTCGCGGCGGGCCCGACCGGGGCCTACGGGCTGATCAAGCGCGCGCTCGACGCTTCGGCGACGAACACGCTGGATGTGCAGCTCGACCTCGAGCGCGACCTGCAGCGCGAAGCCGGGTTAAGCGGCGACTACCGCGAAGGGGTCGCCGCGTTCCTGGCAAAGCGCAAGCCGCAGTTCAGGGGAAAGTAGGTGGACGAGCTCGCGCTGGCACGGGCCACGGCGGACGCGATGACGCGCGAGGATCGCTGCTCGGCCTGGCTCGGCATGCGGCTGGAGGAGGTGCGCCCGGGCTACGCGCGCGTGTCGATGAAGGTGGGCGAGAACATGGTCAACGGCCACGACCTGTGCCACGGCGGCATGATCTTCACGCTCGCCGATTCGACCTTCGCCTACGCCTGCAACAGCCACAACCAGCGCGCGGTCGCGGCGGGATGCTCGATCGAGTTCCTCGCTCCGGCGCACCTGGGCGATGTGCTGACCGCCGAAGGGCTCGAGATGGCGCAGATCGGGCGCAGCGGCGTGTACGACATGAAGGTGACCAACCAGCACGGGCAGCTCATCGCCCTGTTCCGCGGCAAGGCGGCGACGATCAAAGGCAAGCTCGTAGGGGAGGAAGCATGACGGCATTCGCGCTCGAACCGGTCGAAAAGGCGCCGCTGGCGGATTTGCGCCGGCTGCAGCTGCAGCGTCTGCAGTGGTCGCTGCAGCACGCCTACGAGCACGTGCCGCACTACAGGCAGAAGTTCGACCGGGCCGGCGTCGGGCCGCAGGACTGCCGCACGCTCGCCGACCTGGCGAAGTTCCCGTTCACCACCAAGGCCGACCTGCGCGAGACCTACCCGTTCGGCATGTTCGCGGTGCCGATGGACAAGATCGTCCGCATCCACGCGTCCTCCGGCACGACCGGCAAGCCGACCGTGATCGGCTATACCGCCAAGGACATCGACACCTGGACCAACCTGATGGCGCGCTCGATCCGAGCGGCGGGCGCGAAGCCGGGCGAGAAGGTGCACGTGGCCTACGGCTACGGCCTGTTCACCGGCGGCCTGGGCGCGCACTACGGCGCCGAGCGCCTGGGCCTGGCGGTGATCCCGCTCGGCGGCGGCATGACCGAGCGCCAGGTGCAGCTGATCCAGGACTTCAAGCCTGAGATCATCATGGTCACGCCCTCCTACATGCTGGCGATCGCCGACGAGATGGAGCGCCAGGGCATGGACCCGAAGCAGTGCTCGCTGCGCGTGGGCATCTTCGGCGCCGAGCCCTGGACCAACGAGATGCGCAAATCGATCGAGCAGCGCCTGGCGCTCGACGCGATCGACATCTACGGCCTGTCCGAGGTGATGGGACCGGGCGTGGCGCAGGAATGCATCGAGACCAAGGACGGGCTGACGATCTGGGAAGACCACTTCTACCCCGAGATCATCGACCCCGAAAGCGGCAAGCTGCTGCCCGACGGCGAAAAGGGCGAGCTCGCGTTCACCACGCTCACCAAGGAAGGGCTGCCGGTGATCCGCTACCGCACGCGCGACCTGACGCGCCTGCTGCCCGGCAGCGCGCGCACCATGCGCCGCATGGAGAAGATCACCGGGCGCTCGGACGACATGCTGATCATCCGCGGCGTCAACGTATTCCCGTCGCAGATCGAGGAGATGATCCTCAAGCAGCCCGAGCTGAGCCCGCACTACGTGCTCGAGCTGTCCAAGGACGGCCCGCTGGACCACCTCACGGTGCTGGTCGAGCTCGCCCCCGGCGCGGCCGACGCCGGCGCGGCCGACAAGCTCAAGCACAACATCAAGTCCCTGATCGGCGTCACGACCGACGTCAGGATCGTGCCGATCAGCTCGATCGAGCGCTCGATCGGCAAGGCCAAGCGCGTGGTCGACAAGCGCCCGAAGTGAAAGGGCTGCGCGACCTCAGGCGGCCTGACGATGGCTGGCTGAGCCCGCTTTCGCCTCGAGCGCGAGCAGCGTCACTTTCTTGTCGATCCCGCCGGCGTAGCCGGTGAGGCTGCCGTCCGCGCCGACGATGCGGTGGCAGGGAACGATGATGCCGATCGGGTTGCGCCCGGTCGCCGACCCCGCGGCGCGCGCGCTGCCCGGGCGGCCGGCGCGGCGCGCGAGCTCGGCGTAGCTGATCGTCTCGCCGAAGCGCACGCCCGCGATCGCCTTCCACACCGCGCGCTGAAACGGCGTGCCCTCGGCCGCGAGCAGGACGTCGAATTTCCTGCGCTTGCCGGCGAAATACTCGTCGAGCTCGCGCCTGGTTTCCGCCAGCGGCGCTGCCTGCGGGTCGCGCTTCCAGCTGCGCTCGGGCGCGACGTAGTGCTTCTGCCCGGTAAAGTAAACGCCGCACAGCGCCTCGCCGTCGGCGACCAGCAGCATGCGGCCGCAGGGACTGTCGTAGTAGTCATAGCACTTCATTTGCTGCCTCCTTTTTTTCCTTCCTGAGCGAGCGATTGCCACAGGTGCATGACCGCGTAGGCGCGCCAGGGCCGCCAGGCTTCCGCGGCGGCGAGCACGCGCTTGGGTTCGGTGAGCTTCATCGCCTTCATCACGCCGTAATCGGTGTGCGGGAACGCGTCCGGCCAGGCGAGCGCACGCATTGCGATGTACTGCGCGGTCCATTCGCCCACGCCGGGCAGCGCGCGCAGCGTCGCGAGCGTCGACTCGAGGTCCGCGCCCGGCGCAAGATCTAGCTCGCCGCCGGCGGCCGCGCGCGCAAGCGCCAGGATCGAGCGCGCCCGCGCCGCGGGAACGCCGAGCTGCGCGATGCGCGCCGGCGACGCTCCAGCCAGGTCTTCGGCCCTCGGGAACAGCGCATCGAGCCCGGCGAACGGCGTTTCGATGCGTGCACCGAACGCGCGCGCGAAGCGGCCCGCGAGCGTGCGTGCCGCGGCGACGCTCACTTGCTGGCCAAGGATCGCGCGCAGCGCGATCTCGAAGCCGTCGAACGCGCCCGGCACGCGCACGCCCGGACGGCGCGCCGCGAGCGGGCCCAGAGCGCGCGCGACCTCGGCCGGGTGGCACGACAGGTCCATCAGCGCCTTTACCCGCGCGAGCACCGCCGGCAGCGCCTTGCCGAGCGAGGCCGCCACGCGCACCCGCAGCGCGGGCTTGCTTCGCGCCGGCGCGATCTCGATCCAGCCGCTGTGCCAGGCCCCGCCGCTCGCGATCCTCACCGTGCGGCGGTACGCCGCGCCGTCGCACACCTCAACCCCGGCGACCGCACGTGCGCCGAGAAAGCCCGCGATCGCGTCCCAGTCGTAAGGCGGCCGGTAACCGAGCTCGAACGCGAGCGCATCGCCCGCGTCGGCCGGCAGCGAGGTCTTGCGCAGCTCGCGCGGGCGCAGCCGGTAGCGCTCGCGGAACAGCGCGTTGAAGCGCCGCACGCTGCCGAAGCCGCTTGCGAACGCGACCTCAGTGACCGGCATGCGGGTATCGGTGAGCAGCTGCTTCGCGAGCAGCAGGCGCTGCGTCTGCGCGAACGCCACCGGCGAGACGCCGAACTCGGCCTGGAACGCGCGCCGCAGGTGCCGGTCAGTGACGCCCAGGCGCTCGGCGGCGGCCTCGAAGCCCGCCTCGTTCGCGCCGCCCGCCTCGATCAGCAGCGCCGCGGCGCGTGCGATGCGCTGCACCGCGTCGATCGTCGCGTTGCCCGGCGCGAGCTCGGGCCGGCAGCGCAGGCACGGCCGGTAGCCGGCGCCCTCCGCCGCCGCCGCGCTCGGGAAGTAGCGGCAGTTCTCGCGCCGCGGCGCACGGACGGTGCACACCGGGCGGCAGTAGATGCGGGTCGAGGACACCGCGACGAAGAAGCGCCCGTCGAAGCGCGCGTCGCGCGCGCGCAGGGCGCGGTAGCAGGTGGTGGGATCGAGCCGCATGGACGCCATTATGGATCGGCGCACAGCCCAATACTCGCCATTTTCGGACATCGGAGTCCGCGCTAAAATGGGGCGGACTCCATGTTTTCAACATAGCAAAAAAATGGGGTCTGTCCCTATTTATGAATTGGACGCGAAGCGCGCCACGCTCGAAGGCGCGGAGCTCGCGGCGCGGCTGCAGGCGCGAGCCCTGGGCCGGGAGGTTCTGGCTTAGAATCCCCGCAGATCAGCTCGCAGGAGGCGCATTGGGAACGGTGGTAGCACTATCGGGGCAGGTGGGCGGCGCGAAGCTCGCGCAGGGGCTGTACCGGCTGCGTGGGCGCGACTTGGCGGTGCTGGTCAACACCGGCGACGACTACGAGCACCTCGGGCTCGCCTTCTCGCCCGACCTCGACACGGTGCTCTACGCGCTGGCGGGCATCGCCAATCCCGCGAGCGGCTGGGAACCGGTCGGCGAGACGCATGCGCTGTACGCGATGCTCAAGACGCTGGGCGGCCCCGACCGGCCGATCCTGGGCGACAAGTCGCTCGCCGCGCCGCTGCTGCGCGCGCACGGACTGCGCCAGGATCGCAGCCTGACCGACCTCACGCTCGATTTCTGCCGCCAGCTCGGCATCGAGGCGCGCGTGCTGCCGATGAGCGACGACCCGGTGCACACCCACGTTCTGACCGCCGACGGCGCAGTGCCTTTCCCGGAGTACTTCAACGAGCTCGCCTGCGACCCGCCGGCGCTGGGATTCCAGTACGCCGGCGCCGAGGACGCGCGAATTTCGGATGCGGTGCTCGACGTGCTGCACTCGAACGACCTGGAGGCGGTGGTGATCGGGCCGTGCAACCCGTTCCACTCGATCCGCCCGATCCTCGAAGTGAACGGGCTGCGCCAGCTGCTGCGCAAGCGCGGCGCGCCGGTGATCGCGGTGACGCCGATCGTCGGCGGCAAGGCGCTTACCGGCTCGGCGGGCAAGATGATGCGCGAGCTCGGACGCGAGGTGAGCGCGCGCTCGGTGGCGATGGAGTACTACAAGCTGGTCGACGGCTTCGTCATCGACGAAGTGGACCGGGACCAGGCCGACGGCATCGTCGCCTGCGGCATGGAGGTGGTGGTCGCGCAGACGGTGATGCGCAACTTCGAGGACCGCGTGCAACTGGCGCAGACCGTGCTCGACTTCGCGCGCACGATCCGCGAGCGCAGGCTGCAGCCGGCCTAGAGCGCGGCCAAGGCCCTTAGAGGGCGGCTAGCGCCGCGGCCACGATCGCCGCGCGGTCGACGCCGAAGAATTTCCTCAGCGCGACGCGCGTGTCGCTGCGCCCGAAGCCGTCGGTGCCCAGCGCGACGTAGCGCCGGCTCGGCGGCGCCCAGGCGCGCGGCAGGTCGGCCACCGCGCTCACGTAATCGCTCGCCGCGACGATCGGGCCCTTGGTGCCCTCCAGGCAGCGGGAGAACCAGGGTTTTTCCACCTGGGAACGAACCTCCCTCACTGCCGCCGAAGCCCCGGATGCGGCAAGACCGTCCCAGCGCAACTCGCTCCAGCTGGTCACGCTCCAGACGTTCGCGGCGACGCCGTGCTCGCGCTCCAGGATCTGCGCCGCGGCGAGCGCCTCGCGCAGGATCGGTCCCGAGCCGAGCAGCTGCAGTTTCGCCCCGGCGCGCTTCTCGAGCAGGTACATGCCCTTGAGAATGCCTTCGGTCGCGCCCGCCGGCAGCGCCGGGTGGGCGTAGTTCTCGTTCGCGACCGTCACGTAGTAGAACAGGTCCTCCTGCGCCTCGAGCATGCGCCGCGCGCCGTCCTCGACGATGGCTGCCAGCTCGTAGCCGAAACAGGGGTCCCAGGCGCGGCAGGTCGGGATGGTCGAGGCGGCGAGGTGGCTCGTTCCGTCCTGGTGCTGCAGGCCCTCGCCCGAGAGCGTGGTGCGCCCGGCGGTGGCGCCGAGCAGAAAGCCGCGCGCGCGCGAGTCCGCCGCGGCCCAGATCAGATCGCCCACGCGCTGGAAGCCGAACATCGAGTAGTAGATGTAGAACGGCAGCATCGGCGTACCGTGCGCGGAGTAGGCGGTCGCCGCGGCGATCCAGGACGACAGTGCACCCGCCTCGGTGATGCCCTCCTCCAGGATCTGGCCGTCCTTCGCCTCGCGGTAGTGCAGCAGCTCCCCGTGGTCCTCGGGCGCGTAGAGCTGGCCGAGCGCGGAATAGATGCCGCTCTGGCGGAACAGCGTCTGCATGCCGAAAGTGCGCGCCTCGTCGGCCACGATCGGCACCACGCGCGGGCCGAGCTGCGGGTCCTTGAGCAGCTGCGCGAGCATCTGCACGAACACCATGGTGGTCGATTGCTCGCGCGTCGTGCCTTCGGCGAAGCGCGCCAGGCCCGGCACGGCAAGCTTCGGCGCCGCGGCCGAACGCGCCGGCAGGTAGCCGCCCAGGCGCGCGCGCTGCGCGTGCAGGTATTTCATCTCCGGTGCGCCCGGTCCGGGCTTGTAGAGGCGCAGCGCCGTCACGTCCTCGTCCGACAGCGGCAGCGCGAAGCGGTCGCGAAATGCCTTGAGCGCCTCGTCATCCAGTTTCTTCTGCGAGTGGGTGCCCATCTTGCCCTGACCCCAGTGGCCCATGCCGTAGCCTTTCTTGGTCTGCGCCAGCACCACCGTCGGCCGGCCCTTGTGCTCGAGCGCCGCATGATAGGTGGCGTAGATCTTGACCGGGTCGTGCCCGCCGCGGCGCAGACGGTCGATGTCGTCGTCCGACATGTCCGCGATCAGCGCGCTGAGCTCGGGGTACTTGTTGAAGAAGTGCTCGCGGTTGAAGCGCCCGTCGGTCGCGGCGTAGGTCTGGAACTCGCCGTCCACCGTCTCGTGCAGGCGCTTGAGCAGCACGCCGTCGTCGTCGCGCGCGAACAGCGGATCCCAGTCCGAGCCCCACAGCAGCTTCAGCACGTTCCAGCCCGCGCCGGCGAACAGGCCTTCGAGCTCCTGCACGATCGAGCCGTTGCCGCGCACCGGTCCGTCCAGGCGCTGCAGATTGCAGTTGACCACGAAGATCAGGTTGTCCAGGCCTTCGCGCGCCGCGAGCGACAGCCCGGCAAGCGACTCGGGCTCGTCCATTTCGCCGTCGCCGACGAAGGCCCAAACTTTGCGCGCGCCGCTATCCTTCAGCCCGCGGTCGGCCAGGTAGCGCATGAAGCGCGCCTGATAGATCGCGCTGATCGGGCCCAGGCCCATCGAGCCGGTCGGGAACTGCCAGAACGAGGGCATGAGATAAGGATGGCAGTAGGAGGAAAGCCCCTTGCCGAGGGTCTCGCGCCGGTAGTGCATGAGGTTTTCCTCGCTCAACCTCCCTTCGAGGAAAGCCCGCGCGTACACCCCGGGGGCGGAGTGCGGCTGGAGGTACACCAGGTCGCCGTCCTGCCCGGCGCGGAAGAAGTGGTTGAAGCCGACTTCGAACAGGTCGGCGGCCGAGGCGTAGCTCGCGATGTGTCCGCCCAGCTCCGGGTGGTCGCGGTTCGCGCGCACCACTGTCGCGAGCGCATTCCAGCGCACGATCGCCGACAGGCGCTGCTCGAGCTCGAGGTTGCCGGGAAACTGAGGCTGATCGGCGAGCGCAACGCTGTTGCGGTACGGCGTGTTCAGCACCGGCGGCATCGGCACGCGCCGCGCACGCGCGTGCTCGAGCAGCTTCCTGAGCAGGAACATGGCGCGCTCGCGCCCTTCGGCCTGGACCAGGGAGTCGAAGGCCTCGAGCCATTCGTGCGTCTCGGCGGGGTCGGCGTCGGGGGGATTGACGCGCCAGAACGAGGAGGAGGCAATGTCGGAGAGGTCTGTCATGGGGCACTCGGCGACCGGGGTGCGGGAATGTCGATCCTAACGCGCCCCGGCCGGGCCGTGGTACACTGCGCGCCGCAGACTTAGTCAAGCAGTGAATTTGTGCAGACCTCTCCCCGCCGGTTCCCGGCGTCCGTAGTGGCAGACAGTTCCCCTTCTTGATCGTCGTGCCCGGCTGCCTTGGCCCGGTATCGCCTCGGTAATCAAGTGAAGGAAACAGAATGGCCACCGGTACAGTGAAATGGTTTAGCGACCAGAAAGGCTTCGGCTTCATTACCCCCGATGGGGGCGGCGAAGACGTTTTCGCGCACCACAGCGCGATCCAGATGAGCGGCTACAAGTCGCTCAAGGAAGGCCAGAAGGTCGAGTTCGAATCGCAGAAAGGCCCCAAAGGCATGCAAGCGGCGAACGTGCGCCCGCTCTAAGCAAGGCGCAGGCAACGAAGAAAGCCCGGGTTCGTCCCGGGCTTTTTTTGCCTCGCGGCCGAAATCGCGACGCTGCTATGATCGGGCGAGCGGGACAAACTCGGTTTGACGAACAGACGATCATGGCGATCAAGAAGAGCCCCCTGGTACTGATTGTCGACGACGACGAAAGCATGCGGCTGCTGCTGCAGCGCCACATGGAGCTGGACGGCTACCGGGTGTCC
>JBOIFB010000091.1:0-10466 GCA_050741415.1 Burkholderiales bacterium
AGCCTAGCCTAGCCTAACCTCGCCTCGCGCTCCAGGCGAACAGCAGCAGTCCGGCGAGGATCATCGGCAGGCTCAGCCACTGACCCATGGTCAGGTGCAGCGCGAGGTAGCCGAGAAAGTCATCTGGCTCACGCGCGAACTCGCAGATGAAGCGGAATCCGCCGTAGCCGATCAGGAACAGCGCCGACACCTGCCCGCGCGGCCGCGGTTTGGCCGAAAACCACCACAGGATGGCGAATAGCGCTACGCCCTCGAGCGCGAACTCGTAGAGCTCTGACGGGTGGCGCGGCAGCGGCCCCGCGCCGGGGAACACCATGCCCCACGGAAGAGTCGTAACGCGCCCCCACAGTTCGCCGTTGATGAAATTGCCGAGTCTGCCCGCGGCGAGGCCGATCGGACAGAGCGGTGCGACGAAGTCCATCAGCGCCCACCAGTTCAGGCTGTGCTTGCGGGCCGCGAACCCCATCGCCGCCAGCACGCCGAGGAAACCGCCGTGAAAGGACATGCCGCCGTGCCAGACTTCGAAAATATCGAGTGGGTACGAGAAGTAGTACTCCGGCTTGTAGAACAGCACGTAACCCAGCCGCCCGCCGAGGATCACCCCCAGCACCGCGTAAAAAACGAGGTCGTCGAGTTGCTCGCGGGTCACCGGCGCCAGACCCACCCGGATGCGCCTCACCCCGAGCCACCAGCCGGCCGCGAATCCGGCGAGGTACATCAGGCCGTACCAGCGCACGGCGAGCGGTCCGATCGAGATCGCGATCGGGTCGAAATTTGGGTGGATCAGCACGGTAGAATTCGATTCTATCGTTCGGAGGCAGACCATGGCTGACAATCGCAGGAGCAGGCTGATCACGCAGGGCGTCGCGCGCTCGCCCAACCGCGCCATGTTGCGCGCGGTGGGCTTCAGGGACGGCGATTTCGACAAGCCGATCGTGGGTGTGGCGAACGGCCATTCGACGCTGAACCCGTGCAACGCCGGCATCCAGCCGCTGGTGGATCGCGCGATCGCGGCGCTCGAGGCTGCGGGCGCAAAGCCGCAGATGTTCGGCTTCCCCACCGTCACCGACGGCATCGGCATGGGCACCGAGGCAATGAAATACTCGCTCGTGTCGCGCGAAGTGATCGCCGACGCGATCGAAACCTCGGTCAATGGACAGGCGATGGACGGCGCGCTGGTGGTGGGCGGCTGCGACAAGAACATGCCGGGCGGCGTCATGGCGCTGGCGCGCATGAACGTGCCGGGCATCTTCGTCTACGCCGGTACCATCAAGCCCGGCAAATGGAAGGGACAGGACCTCACCATCGTCTCGGCCTTCGAGGCGGTGGGCGCCTACAGCGCCGGAAAGATGAGCGAGGAGGATTTCGTCGGCATCGAGAGGAATGCCTGCCCGTCGGTCGGCGCATGCGGCGGGCAGTTCACCGCCAACACCATGAGCTCGTCGTTCGAGGCGCTCGGCATCAGCCTGCTGGGATCGAGCCAGATGGCCTCGCCAGATCCGGAAAAAGCAGACAGCGCGGCTGCCTCGGCCGAAGTACTCGTGAAGGCGGTCCACAACAACCTCAGGCCGCGCGACATCATCACCCGCAAGTCGCTCGAGAACGCGATCGCCCTGGTGATGGCAACGGGCGGCTCGACCAACGCAGTGCTGCACTACCTCGCCATCGCGAGCGCGGCGGGCGTGAAGTGGACCATCGACGATTTCGAGCGCGTGCGCCGGAAAGTGCCGGTGCTGTGCGACCTCAAGCCTTCCGGTCGCTTCGTCGCGGTCGACTTCCATCGCGCCGGTGGCGTGCCGCAGGTGCTCAAGATCTTGCTCGACAACGGCGTTGTGCACGGCGAATGCATGACGATCCACGGCAAGACCATGGCCGAGATGCTCAAGGATGTGCCCGACCAGCCCCGCGCCGACCAGGAAGTGATCCGGCCGTGGTCGAATCCGATGTATGCGCAAGGCCATCTGACGATCCTCAAGGGCAATCTCTCGACCGAAGGCTGCGTGGCGAAAATCACCGGGCTAAAGAAGACCTCGATCACCGGGCCGGCGCGGGTATTCGATTCCGAACCCGCATGCATGAAGGCAATCATGGCGAAGAAGATCAAGCCGGGCGATGTGGTGGTGATTCGCTACGAGGGGCCCAAAGGCGGGCCCGGGATGCAGGAAATGCTGGCGCCGACCTCAGCCCTGACCGGTCAGGGCTTGGGAGGGTCGGTCGGCCTGCTCACGGACGGGCGCTTCTCCGGCGGGACTTGGGGCATGGTGGTGGGCCATGTCGCGCCCGAAGCCTATGTCGGCGGCACCATCGCGCTGGTGAAGGAGGGCGACTCGGTTACCATCGACGCCAAAAAGCGCCTGATCCAGCTCAACGTGTCCGCCAAGGAGCTTGCCGCGCGGCGCAGGAAGTGGAAGGCTCCCAAGCCGCGTTACACGCGCGGGTTGATGGCGAAATATACGCGGATGGTGTCGAGCGCCTCCAAAGGCGCGGTAACCGACCTCGACTAGAAGCCCGAGCCGGGCTGCTTCAGGAACTCGATCTCCTCGGGCGTGCTCGCGCGCCCGAGCGCCGCGTTGCGGTGAGGGAAGCGGCCAAAGCGGCGCACAATGTCCCAGTGGCGCACGGCATAGGCGAAGGTGTCCGCCGTCTCGGGCCAGGGGGCAAGCGGGCCGATCAACGCCAGCGCGCGCCACTGGTCGTCCAGCGATTCGCTGTGCTCGAACGGCAGGTAGAGGAACAGCCTCTCTACCGGCAGCATATTCGCGTCGTGGCCGGCGTCTAAGGCGTAGCGCGCGTTGCCGCGCGCACGTGCATCGGAATTAAACGCCTTGGCCTCGCCGCGATACAGATTGCGCGGAAACTGGTCGAGCAAGATGACCAACGCAAGGCACTCGCCCGGCAGGGCCTGCCATCGTTCGAGCCCGCCTGCCGCCGCCCGTTCATAAAGCGGCAGAAACCTGGCGCCGATTTCGAGGTCGAACTCGGGGTTCTTCTCGAACCAGGCTTTCCTGGCCTTGCCGTAGTCGGCGCCTTCGCCGAACCAGAAGCTCAAGACCTCTGCTGCGCGAGGGTCTTTGGCGTTTACCATGGGCGCATGCTGCATGAGCCGAAGGCCGCAAGCAATGTCATGTCCAACCGGCTAGCGAACGAAACCTCTCCCTATCTGCAGCAGCACGCCGCCAATCCGGTGGACTGGTATCCCTGGGGCCCCGAGGCGCTCGAGCGCGCGCGCCGGGAGGACAAGCCGCTGCTGCTATCGGTCGGCTACTCGGCCTGCCACTGGTGCCACGTGATGGCGCACGAGAGCTTCGAGAATCCGGAGCTCGCAGCGACGATGAACCGGCTGTTCGTCAACGTCAAAGTCGACCGCGAAGAGCGTCCGGACATCGATCAGATCTATCAGACCGCGCATCAGATGCTGGCACAACGCCCCGGTGGCTGGCCGCTGACCATGTTTCTTTCGCCTGACGGCACGCCATTCTTCGGCGGCACCTATTTTCCCAAGACCGCCCGCTACGGGCTGCCGGGTTTCGCCGAACTGCTGGAGCGCATTGCCGCGGTCTGGCAGGAAAAGCGCGCCGAGATCGGACAGCAGAACGCGCAGCTGCGCAGTGCCCTCTCGCGCACTGTGCCCGGCGGGGGCCATCGCGCGGAGCTCGACGCCGCGCCGATCAAGGCGGCGCTCGAGAATCTGCGCCAGAATTTCGATTCGCGCTTCGGCGGCTTCGGCGGCGCGCCCAAGTTTCCGCACCCGACCGACCTGGAGCTGTGCCTGCGCACGTGGGCGAAAGACGGCGACCGTGGCGCGCTAGACATGGCGCGCGTGACGCTCGCGCGCATGTGCGACGGCGGAATCTACGACCAGCTCGGCGGCGGATTTTGCCGCTACAGCGTCGATGAGCAATGGGCGATCCCGCACTTCGAGAAAATGCTGTACGACAACGGGCCGCTGCTCGGCCTGCTGGCCGACGTCTGGCTCGCCACCGGCGAGGCGCGCTTCGCGCAGTGCGCCGAGGAGACCGCGGGTTGGATCATGCGCGAGATGCAATCGCCCGAGGGCGGCTACTACTCGTCGCTCGATGCCGACTCGGAACACGAGGAGGGAAAGTTCTACGTCTGGGAGCGTGAAGAGGCGCAGGCGCTGTTAAGTAGCGAGGAGTATGCGGTCGTGGCGCCGCACTATGGCCTCGACGGACCGCCGAACTTCGAGAATCGTCACTGGCATCTTCACGTCGCGAAGCCGCTCGCGGCGAACGGCGGAGCGCTGCTCGCGTCGGCACGCGCGAAGCTGCTCGCGGCGCGCGAGAAGCGCGTGCGACCGGGGCGCGACGAGAAAGTGCTGGTATCGTGGAACGCGCTCGCGATCCGCGGCATGGCGCACGCGGGGCGCGTTTTCGGGCGCCCGGCGTGGCTCGAGTCCGCCCGTCGCGCCCTTGAATTTATCCGCGCGCGCATGTGGCAGAACGGGCGGCTGCTCGCGACCTACAAGGACGGCAGGGCGCACCTGAGTGCGTACCTCGACGACTACGCGTTTCTCATCGCGGCGCTGATGGAGCTGCTACAGGCGCGTTTTTCGCTGTCTGATATGGCGTTTGCAGAAGAGCTGGCCGAGGTGCTGCTCGATCAGTTCGAGGACCGCGAGGCGGGCGGATTCTATTTCACCGCTCGCGACCACGAGCGACTGATCCACCGCCCAAAGCCGGGCCCGGACAACGCCACACCGTCAGGCAACGCGGTTGCCGCCTGGGCGCTCGGCCGGCTTGCGGTGCTGACCGGCGAAGACCGCTACGCGCGCGCCGCGGAGCGTACGCTAGCGCTCTACTTCCCGGTCATGCACGACTACCCGGCCGGATTCGGCGCCATGGCGCTGGCGCTCGCGGAGGCGGTCGTCCCGCCCGCGCTGCTGGTGCTACGGGGCGAACTGCAGGCGCTCGCGGACTGGTCTGCGCAGTTGGCGCGGGAATACCTGCCCGACTCCCAGGTGGTCGCGATCCGTAATGGCGTCAGCGGCTTGCCGCCGACGCTGGACAAGCCACAGCGCCCTGGGCCGGTAAATGGATGGCTCTGCCGCGGCGCTACTTGTCTGGCACCGATGAGCGACCTTGCAAGTCTCAAACAGGCTTGCAAACAACCCACATTGCGGTAGCATGGCGCGGATTCCAGGCGCCGCTGTTGCGTTGCAGTAAGGATTATCCCTTTGTTGCATAAGGAGCTTGCGATGAAACGCGCGGTACTAACGCTTGCCCTGGCCGGACTGGCCTTCGCCGCTGCGCCGGCTCGGGCGGACCTCGCAATGGCCAAGAAGTACAACTGCCTCGCCTGTCACGCCGTGGACCACAAGGTCCTCGGGCCCGCCTACAAGGACGTCGCCAAGAAGTACGCCGGACAGAAGGACGCCGAGGCGAAATTGGTGCAAAAGGTCGAGAAGGGCGGCTCGGGCGTCTGGGGCAATATTCCAATGCCGCCGAATTCCAGCGTTCCCGACGCCGACGTAAAAGCGCTGGTGAAGTGGATCTTGTCGCTTTAAGTAGCCGTAATCCGACGACGCACCTTGCACAAGGGCCGGCCTGACCGGCCCTTTTCATTTATCATCACAAGCGCTCGAATTGCCTAGCTTACTTACTACCCTATCCGGAGGTCGTATGCAGCACGTCAAGCACGTCATTACGCTTCTCGCCACAGCGGCCGCGATCGGTCTGGTCGGATGCGGCGAAGAAAAGAAGCCCGAGGCAGCCAAGCCGCAGGCCTCCGCCGCCGCAGCGCCTGCGGCCGCAGTCGAGATCAAGATCGGCACCGTCGGACCGCTCACCGGCAGCATCGCGCACCTCGGCAAGGACAATGAGAATGGGGTTGTGCTGGCGATCGACCAAGCAAACGCGGCCAACATGACGATTGACGGCAATCCCGTGCACTTCGTGTTGATTTCCGAAGACGATCAGGCGGACCCGAAAGTCGGTACCACCGTGGCGCAGAAGCTGGTCGATGACAAGGTGGCAGGGGTCGTTGGGCACCTCAACTCAGGCGTTACGATCCCCGCATCGGTGATCTACCACCAGGCCGGCATTCCGATGATCACCGGTTCGGCGACAAACCCGCAGCTCACCGAGCAGGGGTTCGACAATGTGTTTCGCGTAGTAGGCCGTGACGACCAGCAGGGTCCGGCAATTGCCAGTTATCTTGCGGCGACCGAAAAGCCGAAAGTGGTCGCCGTGATCGACGACTCGACCGCTTACGGCGAAGGACTTGCGGACCAGGTCGCGAAGACGCTCAAGACGGAGGGCGTGAAGGTGCTCGCGCGCGAGAAGGGCACCGACAAGCAAACGGACTGGAAGGCCGTGCTGACGAAAATCAAGGGTGAGAAGCCCAACGCAGTGTTTTTCGGTGGCATGGATGCGACCGGCGGACCGCTGATGAAGCAGGCACGCGAGCTCGGCATTAAGGCCGTGTTCGCGTTCGGGGACGGCGCGTGCACCGACAAGATGCACGAACTG
Organism: Burkholderiales bacterium; assembly: GCA_050741415.1. Classification (GTDB taxonomy): domain Bacteria; phylum Pseudomonadota; class Gammaproteobacteria; order Burkholderiales; family SG8-39; genus DAHVFK01. The sequence continues at coordinate 6,489 of JBOIFB010000091.1, forward strand.
GCGGGAGAAGCCGCCGAGGGACTGCTGTGCTCGCAGGCCGGTATTCCGCCGCAGGCTGCGTCGAAAGCATTTCTTCAGGCGTACAAGGCCAAGTTCAACACCGACCCGATTCTGTATGCGCCGTTCACCTACGATGCCGCGAACCTGTTGATTCAGGCGATGAAAGAGGCAAACTCCGCCGAACCGGCGAAATACCTGCCGTTCCTGCACAAAATCCACTACACGGGGGCGACCGGTAAGATCGAGTTCGACGCGAAGGGTGATCGCAAGGACGCTGAAATCACGATCTTCGTGATGAAGAACGGCAAGGTCGAGCCGATCGCAGTAGTCAAATCCGGCAAGACCATTCCTTTTGACGAGTTCATGAAGAGCATGGGCGGCGCGTAAGCTTCTCGCCAGCGATGAGGCGACGAGACGGCACCTTCGGGTGCCGTTTCCTTTTTGGCGCCCGGCGCGGAGTTTGTTAGGCTCCGTTGCGCATGGATATCTTCATCCAGCAGCTGATCAACGGCATCACCCTTGGCGCGGTGTACGCCGTGGTGGCGCTGGGATACACCATGGTCTACGGAATCATCCAACTGATCAACTTCGCCCATGGCGAAGTGGTGATGATCGGCGCCATGGTGGCGTTCACGGTCATAAACGCACTGGCCGGCAGCGGTTTGCCGCCGCTGGTGGTGGTCCTGATCGGCACGGGTTGCGCCATCCCCGTATGCGTGCTGGTCGGTTACGCCATGGAGCGGCTGGCGTACCGACCGCTGCGGCGTGCGCCGCGCCTCGCACCGTTGATCACCGCCATCGGCGTTTCGATCATTCTGCAGCACCTGGCGATGCTGGTGTGGAGCCGGAACGTGCTTGCGTTTCCGCAGATCATCGATATCAAGCTATACACCATCGCCGGCGCGGTGATCACCAATGTGCAGATCGTAATCATCCTGGTCTGCATCGCGCTGATGGTCGCGCTTGCGGCATTGGTCTACCGCACGCGCCTCGGCACCGCGATGCGCGCCACCGCGCAGAACCCGCAGGTTGCAGGGTTGATGGGAATCGACATCAACCGCGTGATCGCCGCCACCTTCGCCATCGGCGCCGCCCTCGCCGCGGTCGCGGGGGTGATGGTGGGAAGCTACTACGGCATAGCCCAGTACACCATGGGATCGATTCTGGGCTTGAAGGCATTTACCGCAGCCGTGCTCGGCGGCATCGGCAATGTTCCGGGAGCCATGCTCGGTGGACTTCTGCTCGGAATCGTGGAGGCTCTGGGTGCGGGATACATCGGCAGTTACACCGATTTGTGCAAGATCTCAGGAATTTCCGAATGGCTCACCCAGCGCTGCGCGAGCGACGGGCACTTCGTGCTGTTTGGATCGAACTATCAGGACGTGTTTGCGTTTGTGGTACTGATCCTGGTGTTGGTGTTCAGGCCCTCGGGACTCCTGGGCGAGCGCGTGGGCGACCGGGCATGAGGGGCAGAACGCGACAACGGCCGGCGGCCTTCTGGTCGGCGCTCGCGATCGTCGTTGCGGTCCTGATCGTGCTGCCCTTTGCGCTAACGCAGATCGGCACCACGTGGGTTCGGGTCACGGATCTGGCGCTGCTTTACGTCATGCTCGCGCTCGGCCTCAATATCGTAGTCGGCTTCGCCGGACTGCTCGATCTCGGCTACATCGCGTTCTACGGCATCGGAGCGTATACCTACGCCCTGCTCGCGAGCCCACACTTCGGGCTGCATCTGCCGTTCTGGCTGATCCTGCCGATCGGCGCCGCGATCGCTGCGCTGTTCGGCGTGCTGCTCGGCGCCCCAACCCTTAAGCTGCGCGGCGACTATCTCGCGATCGTGACGCTCGGCTTCGGCGAGATCATTCGAATCTTTCTGAACAACCTGTCGCGGCCGGTGAATATCACCAACGGGCCGCAGGGCATCATCGCAATCGATCCCTTCCGCATCGACGGCTTCAGCTTCGCTTCCTACCAGAAGCTTTTCGGGCTGGAGTTCAGCGGACCGATCAAGTACTACTACCTGCTGGTCGTGCTGGTGGCAGTAATCATCGCCTTGAACCTTCGCCTGCAGAACTCGCGCATCGGCCGTGCCTGGGAGGCGATTCGGGAGGACGAGACCGCCGCGCGCGCGATGGGCATCAACACGACCAATCTGAAGCTGCTCGCATACGCCATGGGCGCATCTTTCGGCGGCCTCGCCGGCGGTGTGTTTGCGGCGATCCAGGAATTTATCTCGCCCGAAAGCTTCGTCCTGGTCGAATCGATCATGATCGTGTCGATGGTGGTCCTGGGCGGCATGGGCAACGTGTGGGGTGTCGTGCTTGGCGCAGTGCTGCTGTCATTCGTACCGGATATCCTGCGCTTTTCCGTCCAGCCAGCGCAGCAATGGCTGTTCGGCCGCATGCTCATCGAACCGGAAGTCATCCGCATGCTGCTGTTCGGCTTGGCACTAGTGCTGGTCATGCTGTTCCGCCCAGCCGGGCTGTTGCCCTCGGCGGTACGCAAGCGCGAGCTGGCGGAGCGCGGCGAATGAGCGAGCTGCTGGTGGCGACGGAGGTGGGCAAACGCTTCGGCGGCGTACAGGCGCTATCCGAGGTCTCGTTCGCCATCCGGCGCGGCGAGATCTACGGGCTGATCGGACCGAACGGCGCCGGCAAGACCACGCTGTTCAACGTCCTGACCGGCATCTACTCGCCGGATGGAGGCGAATTCAGCTTCGACGGTGCGACGCTTACGGGGCTCAAGCCGCACCAGGTGGCGGAACGCGGCATCGCGCGCACGTTCCAGAACATCCGCCTGTTTCCGAATCTATCGGCGCTGGAGAACGTGATGATCGGTCGCCACGTGCGTACTCGGGCGGGAGTCGTCGGTGCGCTGATGCGCGGTCCACGCACTCTCGAGGAGGAGCGCGCGATCGAGAAACGTGCGATCGAGCTGCTCGATTACGTCGGTATCCGCGCACGCGCGAACGATCCGGCCGGAAGCCTTCCTTACGGCGACCAGCGACGGCTCGAGATCGCGCGCGCGCTTGCCACCGACCCGAAGCTGCTCGCGCTGGACGAACCCGTGGCGGGAATGAATCCCTCGGAGCGCCTCGCGCTTGGCCAACTGATCCGCCGGATCCGCGACGGTGGCCTGACCATTCTGCTGATCGAGCACGACATGCGGCTTGTGATGACGGTCTGTGATCGCTTGCTGGTGCTTGACTACGGCGAACGCATTGCTGAAGGCCTTCCGGCGGAAGTCCAGCGCAACCCGAAAGTGGTCGAAGCCTATCTCGGGACGCCGGCCACGGCATGAGGCTGCTCGAAGTCAAAGGTTTGGCGGTGCACTACGGCGGTATTCGGGCCGTAAAAGGCGTCGATATCCACGTCGATGAGGGCGAGTTGGTGTGCCTGATTGGCGCCAACGGTGCGGGCAAAACCTCTACCCTGAAAGCGATCTGCGGTCTGCTGCCTTCGCACACCGGCAGCGTGCACTATGCGGGAGACGAGATATCAGGGCTACCCGTTTACGAACTGCCGCGGCGCGGCCTGGTCTTGGTGCCGGAGGGCCGCGGGGTCTTCCCCCAACTCACGGTTGCGGAGAACCTCGCGATGGGCGCCTACGCACGCCGCGACGTGGACGTGGCGCGCGACCTCGAGCGCATGCACGAGCTGTTTCCACGCCTGGACGAGCGGCGTGCGCAGACCGCCGGCACGCTTTCCGGCGGCGAGCAGCAGATGCTCGCCATTGGGCGCGCGCTGATGAGTCGACCCAGACTCCTGCTGCTTGACGAGCCATCCATGGGCCTCGCGCCGCTGATGGTCGCCAAGATTCTGGAGATTGTGCGTGAGATCGCGCGCCAGGGCGTGACGATCCTGCTGGTGGAGCAAAATGCCAAGCTCGCGCTCGAGATCGCAGGGCGCGGCTACGTCATGGAGTCCGGAGTGCTGGCGCTCGCCGCGGATTCGAAGAGCCTGCTCGCGGATTCCAGGG